>CAYGST010000162.1:0-9363 GCA_964352415.1 uncultured Planctomycetaceae bacterium
CTCGTAGATCGTCCCCGTGTAGTAGTCGAGCCCGCGCGCGATCGAGACGTCGAGGCGCACGCGGCCCTCCGGTACGCCGGCGGCGCGCGCCGCCGAGAGGACGCCGCGCAGCTCCTCGACGCCGCGCTCCCCCGTCTCGCTGCCCGCGACGAGCGGGCCCAGCTGATCGAGCAGCGCGTCCCCCTCATCCGTCAGCCCGGCGAGCGCCAGGACGTCGCGGGCCTGTTCCGGCGTGGTGCCGGCTTCACGCTCCAGCTCGGCCGCGACCTTGTCCGCTCCGATCTTCGCCAGCTTGTCCAGCGCGCGCAGCACGGGGGTGGTGCGGTCCTGCAGACCCAGCCGCTCGAGCAAGCCGCTCAGGACCTTTCGGTTGTTGATGCGCACCTGGAAGCCGCCAACGTCCAGCGCGACCATCAGGTCGTGGATGACGAGCAGCGTCTCGACGTCCGACGCCAGGCCCTCGGTGCCGATCGTATCGAAGTCGCACTGCACGAACTCCCGGTAACGCCCCCGCTGAGAGTTCTCGGCGCGCCACACCGGCGCGATGTGGTAGCGCTTGAAAGGAGTCCCGAGCTGACCGATGTGCTGCGCCGCGTAGCGCGCGAAAGGCACCGTCAGGTCGAAGCGCATCCCGACCTGGCGGCCGCCTCCGTCCTCGAAGCGATACATCTGCTTGTCCGACTCGTCGCCGCCCTTGCCGAGCAAGACCTCGAGGTACTCGAGCACCGGCGTCTCGATCGGCACGAAGCCATACGAGCGATAAACGGCGCGCGCCGTGTCGATCAAGCCCTCGCGGGCGATCGCCGCGTCGGGCAGGAAGTCACGGAAGCCCTTGAGGGTGCGGGGTTGGATCTTGGGAGAGCTCATGATTCGGTTCCGGTCGCTGACAGGGGCTGCGAGGATAGGCCCGCGATGGCCCCAATCACGGCAGCGGAGCGGGAATTCGCCCGCCCGTCGGCTACCTTCTCCCCCATGAGTGCCCGCCTGGCCACGCTGCTGCTCGTCGCCGCCAGCTGCACCCCCGCGCCCGACGCGGAGGGCCGCGCGCTCCCCGCGGGGACGAACCTGCTGCTCGTCACCCTCGACACGACGCGCGCCGATCGCCTCGGGTGCTACGGGCACGCCGCCGCGCGGACGCCGAACCTGGACGCACTCGCCACGCGCGGGGTCCGCTTCGAACGCGCGTACGCGCACGTCCCGCTGACCCTGCCGACCCACGCGAGCCTGCTCACCGGCACGCTGCCGCCCGAGCACGGCATTCACGACAACGGTCGCACGGCGCTCGGCTCCGAGCTGACGACGCTGGCCGAGGTCTACGCAGCGCGCGGCTACCGCACCGGCGCGTTCGTCAGCGCCATCGCGCTGGACGCCTCCTTCGGCCTCGATCGCGGGTTCGAGGTCTACGACGACGACCTCGGTGGAGCGGAGCCCACCGTCCAGCGGCAGCTCGATCGCCCGGCGGCCGCGGCCGTCGACGCGGCGATCGCGTGGCTCGCTGCCGATGCGTCGCAGCCCTTCTTCGCCTGGGTCCACGTCTACGACCCGCACGCGGAGTACACGCCGCCCCCGGAGTACGCTCTGCCCGACCCGTACGACGGAGAGCTGGCCTACGTCGACGCACAGCTCGGGCGGCTGTTCGCCTGGCTCGAGTCGCAACGACTCGTCGAGCGCACGCTCGTCGTCGTCGTGGCGGACCACGGCGAGTCGCTCGGCGAGAAGGGTGAACACACGCACGCTTCCTTGATCTACGACGGGACGCAGCGCATCCCGCTGATCGTGGCGCTGCCCTCCAGCGCCTCGGCCGGAACGGCCTGCGCCGAGCCCGTCCAGCAGGCGGACCTCCTCCCGACCCTGATGGAGCTGCACGACTGGGCCTCGCCCGGGCAGGTCTCCGGGCGCAGCTTCGCGCCGCTCCTGTTCGGCGGGTCGCGCGAGACGCAGCCGATCTGGATCGAGAGCGAGTACGCCGCGCTGAACTTCGGGTGGAGCCCCCTGCACGGTGTCGTCTCCGGCCCCTGGAAGTACATCGAGGCGCCGACGCCAGAGCTCTACGACCTGATCGGAGACCCGGCGGAACGAACCGACCTCGCCGCCCAGCGCCCCGAGGTCGTCGCGCGCCTCGCCGCCGAGCTCGCGGGCCTGCGCGCGAGCCTGCGCAACTTCGACGCCCCCGCCGCCGCTTCGAGCGAGACGCTCGCTCGCGAGCTCGCCGGCCTCGGCTACGTGCAGGGCGTCGCGAGCGCCGGAGCCTCCGCCAGCGACGTCAACCCCATCGAGCACATCGAGGTCCTCGAGCTCTATCACGAGGCGATCGGGCTCCTCAATCGCGGCGAGTACGAGCTCATGATCCCGCCGCTCGAGCGCATCGTCGTGGAGTTCCCGGAAGCAGCCGGCTTCCGGACACAGCTCGGCGACGCGTACAGGCGCACGCAGCGCGCGGACGAGGCGCGCCGCGAACTCGAGCGCGCCGTCGCGCTGGACCCCGGCTACGACCCCGCCCACTTCTACCTCGGTGAGCTGGAGCGCGCCGCCGGAAACACCGCCGCCGCGCGGAGCCGCTACGAGCGGGTGCTCGAGCTACGCGCCGAGTACGTCCCCGCTCGAGAAGCCCTCGCTCAGCTCTCGCTGGCTGCTGGCGACCTCGAAGCCGCGCTGGCGGAGTACGAGCGGATCGCTCGACTCGACGCGAACGCGCCGCGCTTCCGGCTGATGATCGCGGACCTGGCCCTCGAGCTGGGACAGCCCGCCCGCCGCGCCGAGGCGCTGCGAGCCGCGGCCGCCATCGACCCCGCGGACCTTGCCTTGCAGAACCTCGCCGCGTGGAGCTTGGCCACGACGCCCGTCGAAGAGCTGCGCGACGGCGAACGCGCGCTGGCGCTGGCACGCATCTGCGTCGAACGCACGGGGCGCACCGACCCGACCACGCTGCTCGTCCTCGCGGCCGCGCTGGCCGAGACCGGCGAGTTCGAGCGCGCAGCGGCCACGCTCGAGGAGGCGCTCGAGCTCGCGCGCGACCCGCAGCTCGCTGCCTTCGCGCAGGAGCTCACGCTCTACCGCGAGCAGCTCGAGCAGCGCCAGCCGCTGCGTGAGGACTAGCGCCCTGGATCCGAAGTTCGCGGTCACGAGGCGCGGGACGGACGCCCCAGTGGACTCAGGCCGCGGCTTCGCGCGCCTCGTCCTCCTTCTTGAACTCGAGCGCGCGCGACAGCAGCACGTCGAGCCAGTGGCTGTCCTCGAGGCCGAGGCGCTCGAGCAGCGCGGGCGTCAGCGGCTTCGACAGCGCGGCGCCCTCTTCGGTCGAGATGACGTGACCCGCGATGTGGTTCGCGGCGGCGATCCAGGGCACGACGATCTCCTCCGCGTCGACGACCTTCGGGTCGTGGTGACGGGCGATCGCCTGAACCGCGAGCTTCGGGAGGTTCCAGCGACGTGAGACCAGCTCACCTACGTGCGCGTGCGTGAAGCCGAAGCGACGGATCTCCATCTCCCACTGCGGCCGCCCGGTCTCGCGAGACTCCTCGACGCACTCTGCGTAGTCCTTGCGCAGGTGCTCGTGCATCACGAACGATCCGATGTCGTGCAGCAGACCCGTGCTGTAGATCTCCGCGCGGGTCATGCCCTTGCAGAAGTCGGGGAGCCCTGAGCCCGCGATCTTCGCCGTCAGGATCGAGTGCTTCCAGAGCTCCTGCGGACGGAACTCGCCGTGCGGTTCGAGGTTCGCGAACAGGTGCTCCGTCGCGATCTGCAGGACGATCGACTGCAGCGTGTCCACGCCGAGGATCGTCGCCGCGTGCGTGATGTCCAGAATCTGAACGCGCAGCCCGTAGTACGCGCTGTTCGCGATGCGCAGGACACGCGCGGAGAGCGGTGGATCACCGACCAGCACGAGACCGATGTCCTTCATGCTGCTGTGCGGATCGCTCAGCGCTCGTTGCAGACGTTCGACGACGTCCGGCAGTGACGGCAGGATGAGCTTGCCGCCGAGCCGCTTGATCAGAGTTCGAGTGTGGACCATCGACCGAGAACTCAGGAGAGGAAGAGAGCCGCAAGGCGAAGGGGGGGTGCCTCGCGACCGAGTCACGGTGATCGACCGGGGCCCCACGGGGACTAGAGCAGGACCCCCGAAACCGCCCCACAGGGCTCAGGGAGCTGCACTCAGGACCAAGAGCTGGCTTTTTCCGATGGGGACGCCACGGACCCCGAGGTGCCCCGCCTCGGCGGCCTCGGCCAGCGCCTCCAGCCCGGGACCGGTGAAGCCGCTGGGGCCGAGGACGAGGTACCCGAGCCGCCCGCGATTCGCGCGTCGCAGCACGCCTGCGGCGGTGTCCTCGTCGAGGAGCTCGAGGATCGAGCGGCGACCGCTGGGGTCGCCATTGCGCGCCGGCCCGAGCGTCGCGCAGGGCAAGCGAGCGTGCCAGGCCACGAGCGGCGCCACCCCGGGCGCGCACAGCACCGCGCCGCGCTGGACGGCGCGGACGCTGTACCAGCCGCGTGGCTCCGGCTCCTCTTCGCGCAGCGCGCGGCCGAGCAGGACCGCCTCCAGCCCGGCGCCGCTCGCGTGACGGCGGGCCGCGCGGACCGTCGCGCTCGCGAGGACCACGCTCACGGCGGCAAGCGCGAGCGCCGCGGCGAAGCGGACCCGCGGAGCGTCGAGCCACGCCGCCGCCCCCACAGCGACCGGTACGGCCGCCAGGAGGATGGCGGGCGGATGCACGACGGCCGCGAGCCCGGCGAGCAGCACCGTGCCGACCAGGAGGTCGCGGGACGCGGTCTCGAGTGGCGCGCGCACGAGCCCGGCCGCCGCGCTGCCCCAGGCGACGAGGCCTGCCAGCTCGACCGCGCCGAAGTGCGCGCCGAGGCCCTGCTCCCCGAGCCCCAAGGCCGCGAAGAGCAGCGCTGTCTTCGGATGGTCGGGACCCGCACCGTGCAGGAGCGCCAGGGCGCAAGCCAGCGTGAGGGCGGGCAGCGCGAGCCCCCGCAGGCCCGCGAGGAGCCGAGCGAGCGGTCCGGGAGCGAAGCGCACGAACGCGAACGGCAAGGCGCCGATGAGCGCCAGCTCCGAGGCGAGCCGCGTCCAGCCCCGCACGATGCCGTCCTGCGCAGGAAGCCAGGGCCCGCCGAGCGAGGGCAGCAGGCCACCGAGGGACACCGTGATCCAGAACAGCAGGAAGGTTCGGCCGACGTCGTCCCGCTCCTCCTCCGGCGATCGCAGGGCCTGGCGCAGGAATGCGAACCAGGCCGCGGCAATCGGTACGACGAAGAGCGGCGTCGTGGCCAGGCCGAAGCCGAAGGCTGCGCCCGCCACCATGGCGCTCGTGAAGCGATCGACCGGGCGCTCGGCGCGGAAGACGGCGTGCAGGATGCGCAGGCCGATCACGCACGCGAGCGCGGCCAGGAGCTCGATGCGCAGCACGCCAGGCCGCGCGGCGTCCAGCCATGCAGGCGAGGCAGCGACGAACAGGCAAGCGCCCGCCGCAGCGAGCGCCGAGGCCGGCGTCGTCTGGCGCAGGCAGGCGAAGAGCGCCAGGAGCGCGAGGCCGCCGAGGAGCGGCCCGAAGCGCAGCGCCAGGTGCTCCAGCAGCACTGTATCCACGCTCTGGCGAGGTCCACCGACGCGCCCCGCTGTGACCGCGCGGGCCATCAGCGCGACGAGCTCGTCGTACACCGGCAGGTCGACCACGTCGACCGTACCGGGGAAGGACAGGAAGCTATCGGCCTGCTCGAGCCGCGGCGTGGCAATGGCGAGCGCCACGCGCCGCAGTCGCCACGCGGAGGGGCCATCGACGATCGAGGCGCCGGGCTCCGCGCTGTCCAGCGACGGCGCGGAGAGGTCGCCCGCCGTCCACAGCGCGAGCAGCCCGACGAGCAGCACGAGCGGCCCCAGCCGGCGCTCCCAGCCGACACGTCGGCCGGAACCGTCCGCGCTCCTCCCCGTCCGATCGGGATCGCTCAACGGGCCCCGAGCCAGCGCCGGACGAGCTCCGGCGTCGACAGCGCCGCGAACGGCTGCGGCGCGGACAGCGCGGCGCGCGTTCGGCGTGGGCCCTCGAGCTCGCCGAGCTCCTCGAACGTCGGCGTCTCGACCTCCGTCTCGATCCGCAGGGTGGGCGTCGCGACTCCCGGCTTGAGCGGGACGTACGCGCCCGGCGTCTCCGCGAGCACGAGGCCGAAGAGCTCCGGCAGCGGCTCGACGACGAGGGCGCCCGGCAGCACCCGTCCCGCATCGCCGCGAGCGACGACGAGGACCTGAGTCGCCCCCTCCCGGCGCAGCTCGCGCACCAGCGCGTAGAGCGGAGCCACGTCGCGCCCGACCACCAGCGGCGGCGCAGCGACGACGCGCCAGTCCTCCGCGGTGGCGAAGGACCGCCAGGCGTCGCCGATGGGCCCCGTGAGCAGGTCCAGCGGATGCTCCAGGCCCCGCGTCAGAACAACGACGACGTGCTCGGAGTCCGGGGATTCGGACAGCTCCCAGTGCGGGGTGATCGCTGCGCCGCTCTTCGGCCCCTTGGCGACGAAACGGGCGGGCGCCTCGCCCGCGCCGAACTCCGCGTCGATCCAGGTCGAGAGGCTCGCGCCGCCCGCGACGCGCATTCCGGCCGAGTCGAGCGCATCGATGCGGCCGCGCAGGAGCTGCAGCGCGCCGGAGCCACCCGCGGCCAGCGAGGCCGAGAGCGACTCACGCAGCTGCTGGAGATCGGTCAGGCACTCGACGTCGACTCCCTGGGAGCGCACGACGCCCTGCCGGGTCCGGATCTCGAGCACGAGCGACCACGTGGCCGCCTGACTGACCGGCGGCCGGATGTACATCTCGAAGCCGGTCTCCAGAGCGCGAACGCCGGCGGGCTCCTGCCGCGCCGTGTGCTCGGTGCCGTTCGGCGCGATCCACAGCAGCGCGACCTCCACGCTCTCGTCGTCGCGATGATCGATCGCGCTGTCCCAGAGCGCGTCGATCGTGACCGTCATCGCCTCGCCGCGCCCGTCCTCGCGCGCCGCGAAGACCCCCGGCACCACGAGCATGTCGACGGAGTCGACGAGGTCGAACCACTCCTCGAGCGGTCCGTCGTCCGTTGGGAACTGCAGAGCGCGCTCGGCCTTCGCCAGGCCGCGCAGCTCGATGTCCTCGAAGCGTCCCTTGCGAGGATGACGCTCCGCCGCAACGCGCTGCTCGAGTTCACGCCGCTCGAACTCGCCGAGTCGGCCCCAGTACTCGAGGAGCTTGCGCTCGCGCTCGATCCGAAGCGCCGCTCGTCGATACACCGAGCTCTGCGCGGCGCGTTGGTTGTCGCTGAGGCCCGCGCCGTCCTGACTCGCCGCCGCCGACAAGGGAAGGCAGAGCGCGAGGAACAGCGGTAGGGCCAGTCGCAGGCCTCGCGGGAGCATCGGCTCAGTCGGAGAGTTCATCACTGCGTTCATAGACCAGCTCGCCCGCCTTCCAGACGGCGATCACGGGGTTCCGACCGAACTCGTAGGTGAGGTGCCGGTGGCCGGGCAGATCGACGAGGACGAGGTCGGCCTGCTTGCCCACCTCGATCGAACCGAGACGATCGGCGCGTCCGAGGGAGGCGGCGGCGTTCAGCGTCGCCGCGCAGAGCGCTTCGCGCGCGTTCATTCCGTACCTGAGGGCAGCCCAGGTGAGGACCTCCGGCATCGACTGCACGTAGCACGACCCCGGATTGAAGTCGGTCGCGAGCGCGGGCGCCAGCCCGGCGCGGATCATCTCGCGCGCGGGCGCCTCTTCGCTCTGCCGCAGGTAGAGGGGCACGAGCGGACAGAGCACGGGAACGACGTTCGCCGACGCGAGCGCCGCGATGCCCTCGGGCGTCACGCACTCGAGGTGGTCGGCGGAGGCCGCTCCGAGCTCGGCCGCGAGCTGCGCACCTCCGAGGGGCGTGAGCTGGTCGACGTGCATGCGCACGCCGAGTCCGAGCTCCGCGCCACGGCGCATCAGCCGCCTCGAGTCCTCGAGCCCGAACACGTGGCTCTCGGTGAATACGTCGCAGTACTCCGCGAGCCCGCTCTCGGCGACGAGCGGCAGCATCTCGTTGAACAGCAGCTCGACGTACTCCGCGCGCCGGTCGCGGTACTCGGGCGGGAAGTCGTGCGCGCCCAGGAAGGTCGGCACGATCTCGACGGGGTGCTCGAGGTTCGCCTCGGCGAGGACCTCCAGGCACTTCAGCTCATCGGCGGTCGAGAGCCCGTAGCCGGTCTTGGCCTCGACGGTCGTCGTTCCCAGTTCGAGGAAGCGATCGAGTCGCGGCAAGAGGCTCGCGAGCAGGAGCTCCTTGGAGGACTCGCGTACGCCTCGGATCGAGGAGAGAATGCCGCCGCCCGCCGCTGCGATCTCGACGTAGGTCTTGCCCGCGCAGCGCAGCTCGAACTCCTCCTCCCGCGTGCCGAAGAAGATCGGGTGCGTGTGCGCGTCGACGAACCCGGGGATCAGCACGCCGCCGGCCCCGTCCTTGCGCTCCGCCGGAGCATAGCGAGCCTCGAGCTCGGCCTGCGGCCCCACGGCGACGACGTCGCCGCCGTTCACGGCGACCGCGGCCCCGGACAGCACTTCGCAGTCCAGCGCTGCGCCTCCGAGAGCCTGCTGGCCGCGCGGCGTCACGACTTCGGCGAGCCCGACGATCAGGAAGTCGACGGGCTCGCGATCCAGCACTTCGGGATCGCTCATGCGCCCATGCTAGCCCGAATTCAGTTGAAGCTCCGCGTCGGACCGTCCATCTCGGTGCGCGCCCGATCTTGCCGCTCGGGACCGAGCCAGAACGAGCCGCAGCCCGCGTCGACCGGAGAGGTCGGCGCGGGCTGCAGCTCGTTGCGGGGAGCCCGCCGCCGGTCGGCCCCGGCTCTCTCGCTCAGCTGGCCTGCCGCTGGCGCTGCTCGGCCGGCAGGCTGTCGTTCATGGCCTGGGCGATGCGCGCGCGAATGCGCTTGCGCGCCCGAAACATGATCATCTTCATGTTCGACATCCCGACCTTCAGCCGCTCGCAGCCCTCGACGTAGCTCAGGCCCTGCACCTCGATCAGATCGAGCGCCAGGCGATCCCGCGCCGAGAGCTCCTCATAGGCAGCCAGGTAGTAGAGCATCACGAGGCTCCAGGCTCCCGTGATCGAGTTCCGCTCCTCCTCGCACGTGAGGGACAGCACCGGACCCCGGCGGGGATCGACCGGCTCGGCGACGCCGTCGGGCAGGTCGTGGATCGAGAGCCGCGTGCGCACGGAGTGCTTGCGGCGGGCGGCGTTGCGGGCGATCGCGCCGGCCCAGACGCGGAACGAACGGGGCTGCTCGTCGCGGAAGCCGGCCGCGTAGCGGTAGATGTTGACGAAGACGTCCTGGAGGATCTCCTGGGGATCCAGCCGCGCC
>CAYGST010000163.1:0-9308 GCA_964352415.1 uncultured Planctomycetaceae bacterium
CCCGCCGACCCCGACCGAGGGTGTCTCGG
This sequence comes from uncultured Planctomycetaceae bacterium, assembly GCA_964352415.1. Classification (GTDB taxonomy): domain Bacteria; phylum Planctomycetota; class UBA1135; order UBA1135; genus JABACD01. The sequence goes on from CAYGST010000163.1 coordinate 30, forward strand.
GGACTGGCCGAGTTCCGTGTTGGTGGCCCTGCGGGCCGGTCCGGCCAGGCAGGGACTTACGGCCGACTCCCCGTGTCGAGGCCCTGCCCCGGCTGGGTCCGCTCCCAAGTCGGAGCGCCGCAAGGCGTTGCGACTCTCGAGCGCGAAGCCAGCAACACGGAACTCGGCCAGTCCCTCAAGGCTTGGGGGCTTCTTCGAGCAGCGCATCCAGCACCGGATTCTCCGGCGTGTCCTTCCGCCACACCGCCAGCACCGGATAGGCGACCTTCGGACTGTCCAGCGGGAAGGCCTGGATCATGCGCCCCTTCGGCCCGGTCTCGTCGAAGGACGGGACGATCGAGTAGCCGAGGCCGGCCTCGACGAAGCCGAGGATGGAGTCCGCGGCGGAGGCGGTCAGGAAGCCGGGCGGGGAGACGCCGTGCACGGCGAGGGCGCGCAGCTGCAGGTCGTGGGCGAGCAGCTCGGGCGTGTAGGCGATGAAGGTCTCGTCCGCGCAGTCGACGAGCTTCAGCCGCTTCCGCCGGCCCAGCCGATGACCGCGCGGCACGACGATGAACGGGTACATCGTCCCGACGGTGACCGCGGCGCAGTCGTTCGGGATCTCGGGGAAGTAGTCGACGACCATGTCGACCTCGCCGCGCCGCAGCGGACCGAGGTCGGGGTTCGGCGACTCGCGCATGTGCACGTGGATGTGCGGGTGCGTCTTGTGCACGCGCTTGATCCACGCAGGCAGGATCGTGCGCAGCGCGAGCTGCGCGACCGCCATCTGGATCTCGCCGCCGTAGTCGCCCTCCTCGAGCGAGCGCACGACCGACGGCAGGCCCTCGAAGAACGGGGAGACGAAGGTGAACAGGCGCTCGCCGGCGGGCGTCGGCTTCATCGTGTCCTTGCCGACGCGCTCGAACAGCGCCAGGCCGAGCTCGCCTTCGAGCTTCTTCACCTGCTGGTGCACCGCCGGCTGCGTGATCGGGTAGGGGAAGGCGCGCGCGGCGCGGGCGTAGCCGCCGGTGCGCGCGACCCAGTAGAAGCCCTCGAGCCGGTGGAGCTGGATCATCGACGTCGGTGGAGCCGGGACGACCGGCTCAGAGCGTGACGGTGCGTCCGAGCTTGCCGCTGACGGCCTCGCTGATGCGCTCGAAGAGCGGGCGACCCTCCTTGTCGTCGACCCAGGCCCCGCGGTCCTCGTCGTACTCGAAGTGCCACGCGCGGTCGACCGCGGCGAACCAGACCTGGTTGGCCGCGCTCTGACGGTTCAGGACGTAGCGCGCCCCGTCGGCGAACTCCATCGTGACGACGCCGTCCGAGGGCGTGAAGTCGAGCTCGTCGGGATCGAAGTCCTCGAGCCACGTCTCGACGTGGTGCAGGCACTCCTTGGCGCGTTTCTGGTACTCGTTGCTGTCCATGCTTCGGTGTCGTCAGCGGGCGCCGGCGCGGCGGCCCGTGGAATTCTTGGTCGCCGCGTTCTTCGCGGGGGGGCGTGTTGCGCTCGAGGCGCTGAGCTTCGGCTTCGGCGCGCCCTTGCGGCGCTCCTCGGCCCTGCGCTTCTGGCTCGCGGCCCACCCGCAGATCGGGCAAGTCTCGAGGTCGTGGCCGCGCGCTGGGCAGTGCTCGCGGCCGAAGTAGATGATCTGCAGGTGCAGCTCGTTCCAGCGCTCCTCGGGGAACAGGCGCTTCAGGTCGCGCTCGGTCTCTTCGACGTTCTTGCCGCTCGAGAGGCCCCAGCGCGCGGCGAGCCGGTGGATGTGCGTGTCGACGGGGAAGGCGGGGACGCCGAAGGCCTGCGCCATCACGACGCTCGCCGTCTTGTGTCCGACGCCGGGCAGCTCCTCGAGCGCCTCGAAGTCGGCGGGTACGTCGCCACCGTGTTCCTCGCACAGCATCTCGCTCAGCCGGCGGATGTTCTTCGCCTTCGACGGCGCGAGGCCGCAGGTCTTGATCTCGTGCAGGATCGCCTCGACGGAGACCTGCGCCATCGCGGCCGGCGTCGAGGCCAGCGCGAACAGCCCGGGCGTGACGAGGTTGACGCGCGCGTCGGTCGTCTGGGCCGAGAGCAGCACCGCGACGAGCAGCGTGAACGGGTCGTTGTGGTCCAGCGGCACCGGGACCTCGGGATGGAGCTCGTCCAGGATCTCCTGGACCCGCTCCGCCTTCTCTCGCTTGGTGAGGCGCACGACGTCGGAAGTGTAGCCTTTCTCCCGGCGAGGTCAGCCCGCAGACTGTCCCCATGGACACCCAAGCGCTCATCGACGACTTCCTTGTCGGAAGGGTCTTCGCGGTCGTCGGCGCCTCGACCGACCGCGAGAAGTACGGCAACAAGGTCCTGCGCTGCTATCTGCAGAACGACCTGGTCGCCTGGCCGATCAACCCGCGCGCGGAGGAGGTCGAGGGCGTGCCCTGTTACCCCGACCTCGCCGCGCTGCCGGAGTCCGTGCACGGCGTCTCGATCATCACGCCGCCGGCCGTGACTTGCAGCGTCGTCGAGCAGGCCGCCGATGCGGGCATCAAGCGCATCTGGATGCAGCCCGGGGCCGAAAGCGCAGAGGCCATTGCGCGAGCGGAGGAGCTCGGCCTGTCGGTGATCTCCGGCGGACCCTGCCTGCTCGTCGCGCTGGGCTTCCGCGACTGACACCGACCCGATGAAGCTGTTCCTGACCGGCGCCGCCGCGGCGCTCCTGATCTACAACCTCGCCGTGCGCGCGCGCCGGGACAAGGTCGCGGGGCTGCGCCTCGCTGCCGCCTGGGCCTGCGTGATCGGGGCCGTCTGGTTCCCGGAGCTCTGGTTGCTTCCGGCCCTGGTGATCGTGCTGCTCGCGTGGCCGCTCTTGCGCCTCGTGCTCGGCAAGTTCGGCGTCGCCGATACGGTCAGGCGCGTCGACATCGCGCTCACCTCGGAGTTCTATCGGGATCGTGAGCGCGCGCTCTGGCTCGCGGCGGAGCAGGCCGATGACGAGTCCTTCGAGGCCCTCGTCGCGCACCTCGCGAACGTGGACAGCCGCGAGGACGAGGAGGAGCTCCTGACCGTCTTCCGCGCCCTGCTCAAGGGCTGGAACGCGCAGGTCGTCTCGCAGCGCTGGGAGGATCTGCCCGAGCGGGCGCGCGCCGACTTCCTGCACTTCGCGAAGGGCAGCACGCAGATCTCCCGCAACGACCAGCTCTGGCTCGCTCGTCGCGGCATGGACGACGGCAACGAGCAGATCGCCGAGCGCGCCTGGACCATGTACGAGTACGCGGTGAGCCACGGCCTCGAGTCGCAGCAGGGCGACTTCGACGTCTATTCCTGGATCCAGGGCACGACGGACGACCCGCACGCGAAGATCGCTGCGCTGCGCTCGAAGCTGATCGACGGCCTGCGGCGGCGCACGCAGGACGAGGGCGTCGACGCGCTCGTCGCGGACTACAAGCGCACGGTGTTCATCGACGCACGCGCGGGGCGCATCCAGCTGCGCGTGACGAGCGATCGCGAGCTCACCGACCAGCACGGAGGCGACTTCGTGCTACCCGCCGGGCTCCACAAGGCGAGCCTGATGGGCCACTTCGACAACGCGCAGAACAAGGTCCAGGAGGGCTGGAAGCTGACCTGCGTGCTCGACGACGTCGGCGGTGTTCGCCGGCGCCTGATCGCGACCTGGCAGGCGGAGGAGCTCTTCGCCGAGCTGTTCGACGCGCGCCACGATGGCCGCCGCGTCGCCTTCGAGGACGCCAGCGCCACGCTCACGAACGCCTTCGCGACGCAGGCCTTCGTCGGGCCGATCGCGGTCTACGGCCAGTCCTGGGACGCGTACGCGCCCAAGGTTGGCAGCGAGGAGCACCCGCTCTCCAAGAAGCAGATCTCACAGGCGCTGATCGCGCGCGTCGAGGAGCCGGACGGCGCCGCGACCCTCGCGTTCCTGCACTACGAGCTCGAGGACGCCGAGGAGGAGGAGACCGAGCCGTTCATCACGCTCGTCCCGCTCGAGCGCCTCGTCCTGGACGATGGCGTTGACGAGGAGTCGCGCGAGCTCGAGGTCGAGACCGACTGAGAGCCTGTCGAGAACCCCATCAGACGCCTCGCCACGCCTCGCTCGCGCCCCGAGCTGCGTTGCCCCTCCTCCGAAACGGCCTGCGTTGCGTCGTCACGGCGCCTTGTCGGGACACGGTCGCGACGCGCCGAGAAGCGCGAGCGCTTCCTTCACGGGCGCTGAGGGCGCCTACTTGCGGTAGGCGACGCTCAGCATGTTGCCCCAGAAGGGCGGCGAGTCGAACGGCAGCGCGTCGCCGCGCGCGCGCAGCGCCTGGGCTTCAGCGACGCGGGCGAGGTCCCGCTCGGGGTCGGCGTAGGGCGTGGATTCGTACAGGTAGCGCTCGAACAGCTTCGTAGCGCCGAGCTCGTCCACCAGCAGCCCGTCGAGGTGCCGCGTCGCCAGGTGGAACAGGTGCCCCTCGGGCTCGTGCTGGTTCCAGCGCTCCGCGAACAGCTCGCAGCAGAAGGCGTCGCGGTTCGGCGTGCTGGTGATGAACAGCGCGCCGCCGGGGGCGAGCAGCTCGAACGCACAGCGCAGGTAGCGCCGCGGGTCGTGGACGTGCTCGATCACGCCGCGAAAGGTGACGAGGTCGAAGGGGCCGCGCAGGTCGAGCTCGGGAAGCTCGCCGCGCTGGACGTCGAAGCGCTGCGCAGCGGCCGCGGCGGCCTCGGCGCCGAACTCGACGCCGCTGCAGGCGAAGCCGTTCTTCGCGAAGACCTCCAGGAAGCCGCCGCGCGAGCAGCCGACGTCGAGCACGCGGGGCGCGCTCCCCCGGCCGCCGGAGGCCTCCCCGACGTGCGGTGCGATCAGCTCGAACTCCAGCTCGTACATCCGCGCGCGTGCCGCGTTCAGCGCCGCATCCGCCTCGTGCTGCTCGCTCAGGTAGCGCGCGTAGTACGCCTCCTGCGCAGCGGGGGTGAGGCGCCGCGAGAGGTAGACGACGTCACAGCTCGCGCAGCAGCGCGACTCGAAGCCGCGCAGCGGCGCGCCCCAGTCCGCTCCCTCCTCGGCGCCGCACCAGGGGCAGGCGCGGCAGGCCTCGAAGTCACCGCGCTCGAAGCTGCGCGTCACGCGTTGCGCTTCTTCTCGAGCAGCCACAGGCCCACGCGTTCGTCCGTCTGGACTCCGGCGCGCGGCTCGAGCTCGGAGTGCGAGCCGGAGAGGAAGCCGATCCGCTGGTAGTGACCGAGCGCGACGAACGGCTTCGAGTAGTTGCGCTTGTGCGTGTAGAGCTGGACGTCCGTGCGGTGGTGGTAGGGCACGTCCTTCGGCCGCTCCGGATAGAAGTCACCGATCAGGAGCAGGCCACCGGGCTCGAGCGCCGCGTCGGCCCGTCGCACGGCCTCGTCGAGACCCTCGCGCGAGACCCAGCACAGCACGAACTGCAGGGTCACGAGGTCGAACGTGCCCTCGATGTCCAGGGCCTCTGCGGCCTGCTCGCGCAGGTCGACGCCGTAGCGCTCGCGCCCGTCGGCGACCGCCGCGGAGGAGAGGTCGGTCCCGACGACCTCACAGCCGAACTCGTCGCGCAGCGCAGCGAGCCGCGCGCCGTTCGAAGCCCCGATCGCGAGCGCGCGGCGCGGTTTCGCGTCGTAGATCCGCAGCATGCGCAGCGGCATGTCGCTCGCGGGATCGAAGGCGAGGATCCGCTCGCGGTTGCGCTCGAACCAGGCGTTGCCCTCGCCGTCGGCGAAGATGGAGGCCTCGAAGGTCGGCATGGGAGTCGTCATGGCGAAGGTCGGGTCAGCGGGTCTGGCGGAAGACGGGTTCGATCAAGGCGCCGTCGATGGCGCCGGCGACGTCGCCGCGGCGGGCAGCGCTTGCGACGACGGCCGCGGCTTCCGCGAAGGCCTGCGCGGTGCGCGCGAGGTCGGCGGGGCCGTGGGCTGTCGAGTGGAACATGGCGGAGCGCGTCAGGACACCCCGGCGCACGAGCTCCTGCTGCAGAAGAGTCTGGATCTCAATCGCGGTGGCGCCCTCGACGGGGTCCAGGGCGTAGCCGGGCCAGTAGTCGAGTCCAATGGGGCGCAGGGCCGCGAGGCCGCTCTCGCGGGCAGCGCGCTCGATGCCTGCCTTCAGCTCGCGGCCGCTCGCGGCCAGCTGCTCGACGGTGAACTCGCGCTTCATGATCTCGATCGTTCGCAGCGCCGCGGCGATGGCCGGCAGCTCACCGCCGAAGGTGAACGAGTAGAACGCCTCCTCGAGCACCTGCATCAGATCCGCTCGCCCGACGAGCGCGGAGATCGGCCAGCCGTTGCCGAGCGCCTTGCCAAAGGTCGCGAGGTCGGGCGTGACGCCGTAGTGCGCCTGCGCGCCGCCGAGGTGCAGGCGGAAGCCGGTGATGATCTCGTCGAAGATCAAGACGGCGCCGTGCTCGTCGCACAGCGCGCGCACGCCCTCGAGGAAGCCGGCGGGCGGCGCGTCGAGCGCGGCAGGCTCGAGGATGACGCCCGCCACCTCGTTCGGGTGCGCGGTGAAGATCGTCTCGAGGCTCGCGAGGTCACCGAACTGGAACGGCTTCGTCAGCTCGGCGACGGCGCGCGGGACGCCGCGGTCGCGCGTCGTCGAGCCGATGTACCAGTCTTGCCAGCCGTGGTAGCCCGAGCACGCGATCACGTCCCGACCCGTGACGCCGCGCGCGACGCGCACGGCGCCCGCTGTCGCGTCCGAGCCGTTCTTGCCGAAGCGCACGGACTCCGCGCAGGGGATCAGGTCGCGCAGCACTTCGGCCAGCTCGGCCTCGAGCGGGTGGGGGAGCGACGGCGCGCAGAACGCGTCCTGCGCGCAGCGGAACGCCGCCTCGTTGACCTCGGTCCGCGCGTGGCCGAGCACCGCGGGGCCCAGGCCGAGGACGTAGTCCAGGAACTCGTTGCCGTCCGCGTCCCACACGCGCGGACCGAGACCGCGCACGAGCACCTTCGGCGCGACGCCGTCGACGTACTGCGGCGGCATCTTCGAGAAGGTCTGCGCGCCGCCCGGGATCGTCGCGAGCGCGCGCTGGAACAGGGCGTCGCCGCGCGCGAGCTCGAGCGGCGCCGCCGGGCCGTCCAGCGTCTCCGGCGTGATCCAGCCCTCGCCGGCCGCGTGACCGCGCCCGGCGTCCTCGAACTCGCCGCGCAGGAAGGCGCACAGCTCGGTGATGCCGGGTACGACTCCGTCGAAGTGCTCGATCACCCGTTCGACCACCCGCAGATCGCCCTCGTCGTCGACCGTGATGCGCACGTCCGAGAGGTCCTCGGGCGCGTCCACGCGCCCGAGCCGGTAGCGCTCGGGCCGCTTCCAGAGCTCGAAGGTGACGTGCTCGCGGTGCAGCGGGTCGCGCGCCTCGCGCCAGGCGCGCTCGAGCGCGCGCGCGTCGATCACCTCGACGTCCATGCCGTCCGGGTAGGTCCCGGGGGGCGGAGCGGTGTTGGCGACGTAGTCGAGCTGGCCGTTCGCAGCGTGCATGACCTCCACGACGCGGTCGACGACCGCGGGGTCGATCAGCGGGCAGTCCGACGTCAGGCGCACGACGACCTCGGCCCCGATGGCCCGCGCCGCGCGGTGGTAGCGATCGAGGACGTCGCTCTCGCTACCGCGGAAGAGCGCGACGCCGCTCGCACGCGCCCACTCCGCGATCGGGTCGTCGAACGGTGAGCCGCTGGTGGCGAGAACGATCTCGTCGAGCGAGGCGGCGTCGCGCAGGCGCTCGAACATCCAGGCGAGCAGCGGGCGTCCGCGCACCTCGCGCAGCACCTTGCCCGGCAGGCGCGTCGAGCGGAATCGGGCCTGGACGATCGCGACGGTGCGCGGCTTCGCTTCAAATCGTGTCATGACTGCCGGGTTCGCGCTCGAACCACTTGTGGAACCAGACCTCACGCCGGTGCAGCGCGAAGCCCGCGGACTCGTACAGCTTGCGGGCCTGGGCGTTGCGCCCCTGGGTGACGACCTCGACCGTGGGCAAGTCGCGCTCCGCGAACCACGCGAGGGCGGCGTGAACGAGGCGCTTGCCGAGCCCGCGTCCACGAAGCGCCGCGTCGATGCCGACGAGGCCGATCGAGCCGAGGTTTGCGGTCAAGGCCCGGCACGATACGTAGCCGACCGGCTCGCGGTCGACCTCGGCGACCAGCACGGCGTCGTCGAAGCGGCCCTCGAGCGAGCGCAGGATCCAGTCGCGATAGAACTGGCGGCAGCGCTCGGCCGGGAAGTTCGGATCGTGGAAGTAGCGGCTGGCGCCGTAGCTGTCGCCGGCGATCGCGGCGAGGGCGGCGGCGTCGGCCGGGCGACCGGGGCGCAGGAGGACGCCGTCGTGATCAGCGGGCGCGCCTAGCTCGGCGGTGCGACGCGAGTAGGTGAGTCGGGCGTCCACCTCCAGGAAGTCCGCGGCGCGCGCCAGCGCGAGGCTCTCCTGTTGCCCGGCGTCGCACAGGAAGTACAGACACTCGACCTCGGCCTCGGCGCAGCGTTCCAGGGCGAGCTCGAGCGCGCGCGGCGAGAGCGCGCGCGGGTGCAGCGTCGCGATCTTGCGCCCGAAGAAGTTCGAGTCCCAGGGCAGCTCCTCGACGAGCGTCAGCGCCTGTACGGCGTCGCGCCGTCCGAAGCCGGGCAGGGCGCAGCGCCCGGCGGTGGACATGGCGGCGCGCCGCGGCTCGTCGTCCAGCAGGCGCAGGGCCTCACGCACCAGGGCGTCGAAGTCGACCTTCGCGGCGATCCCGAGTGCGCGCGCGGCGCCGGCGCTCTCGAGCTGACCCGCCATGCCGAGCTGGTGCTCGTACTGCGCGACGGCGAGGCTGGGGACGCCGAAGGCGGCGCAGAGCAGCATCGTCGTTCCGCCGTTCGTCAGCGCGACGCCGGTGTCCGGCAGCAGCGCGGCGAGGTCTGCACGGACCACGACGCGCGCGCCCGGCGTTCGGGCCGCGAGAGCCTGCAGCTCGTCGAGGTGCGCGTGCCCCGCGCCGACCGCGACGGTGCACGGCCGCTCGCCGCCGGCGTCGTGCCAGGCGCGCAGGAAGCGCCCGCAGAGATCGGCGGGGTCGAAGCCGCCGAAGCTCGCGAGCACGCCGCGCGGCGTGCGCGGCGCCGCGACGGGCGCGAGCAGCACCGTGCGGTCGAGCCCCTCGAAGGTGGCACCGACGCCGGGGAAGGCGACGGTCCACGAGAGGTCGGCGGCCGCCGGAGCCAGCGGGTCGTCGATGGCGACGACGACGCGTCCCGCGGCGCGCAGCCGCGCGACGACGGCAGTGGACGCACCGAGGTCGTCGAGCGCAGAGAACAGGGTCGCCTCGGCCGGCCCCTGCCG
>CAYGST010000164.1:0-9295 GCA_964352415.1 uncultured Planctomycetaceae bacterium
TCGTGCCGACGTACGCGTCCGCGAGGCCCTGCGCGTTCCACGCATCGACCCACGCGGGGTAGGCCGCGTAGTAGTGGTCACTCGTGACGAAGCCGCCGGTCGTCGCCGAGTACCAGAACGCCTTGCCGCGGTGGCCCGCCGGCAGGATCGCGCCGCGGTCCTTGACCGACACGGCGAAGACCTTCGCGCGCCCCGCCGTGTGCAGGATCAGCTCGTCGCCGATCGTGCTCGAGAGCAGGTTCCTCGGCGAGGTGCCGTCGCTCGTCGTCGTCAGGGCGCCGAGCACGCGGTGCTCGGGGTCGTGCGTGTTGTAGACGACCCCCGCGTCCAGGCTGAACCACTCGTTGCTGACGATCCCGTGCTCGCGCGGGTTCGCGCCGGTGAACAGCGTCGCGTGACCAGGTGCGGTCTCGGTGATCGCGTGAGAGAAGTGCGCTGCCTCGAAGACCGCCCCATTGTCGAGCAAGGTGCGGAATCCGCCGGAACCGAGTCGGTCGAGCATGCGGCGAGGGAAATCGCCGCGGAGCTGATCGACCGTGATTTGCAGGACGAGCCGAGGGGGAGTCGATTCGGACTGCGGTTCGGCGTGAAGGGGAGCGAGCGCGGAGAGGAAGACCCCCGCGACGCATCGAACGGCCGTGTTCATGTTGTGGAATCTATCAAGGTGCACTCATGGCCTCCCTTTCCGGTGGGGAGTCCCGAGGCAGCGCGGGGGGAGGCTACTCGATCTTCCGAGAAGCGCTACTGCGAAGCGGGGATCATCTCACGATTCACCTGACCCTCATCCGCGAGCCGCCAGTCGAACTTCAGGACCTCGTAGCCGGCGAGGGCGATGGAGACCTCCAAGGGCACCTCCCGAGCCAACGCGGCCGGATCCGCCCCCGCCGCGAGATGCGGGGCAGCGCCCTGCACCGTGACGCTGACGCGCTCCACTCCGAGGACCGGAATTCCCCCGGGAAGCACGACCCCCTCGAGCAGCCGCTCGCGCGTCGGGTACGGCGCGACGAGCGTCACGGGCCCCGGCGTCGCCTCGACCACCGAGCAGTCGAGACTCAGTCGCAGACCGCCCTCGGTGCGCAGCCCGACGTGCTGCGTGTAGCTCCGTTCACGTGTGTCCGTCCGCAGCTTGGTCAACGGGAAGCCGCCTGGGCCCGCGGTCCTGCTGCGCCACGAGTGGCGCCCGCCGGAGCCGCCCCACCCGCCGCCGACGTGGTAGTGGTTCCCGGTCGCGAGGAGCGTGCGCTCGACGCGCCACGGCGGCGCGGTCGCGACACCTCCGGACGACAGCCGGCCGACCTGGATCTCCGCCTCCTCGAGGCGCTGGCCTTGCTCGTCGATCATGACGAGCGTCGACTCCACCAGGAGCGCGCGCGCCACCGGCACCTCCTGCGTCGTCCATCGGCCTTGCACGGCGAAGGGCGGCGCGAACTCGGAGGCACGCGCTGCGCTCTGCACGTACGGCCGGTAGACGCCGGCGGGCAGGTCCTCCACCACGCGGCCTTCGGGCTCCACACCGAACGTCGCCTGCAGCTGGTCGCCGCGCGACCAGTCCTCGTTCGCTGGCGCATCCAGCCGCCACAGCTCGACGCTTCCGGGGACGCGCTCCCCGCTCCAGCGATCGACGAGGTAGAGCTGCAGCGTGCACTCGCCGCGCTCGGGTGGGTCGTCGGGGACGGCGGTGTACGCGGGCTCCTCCGAGATCTCCTCGAAGTCCTCGTCCTCCTCCGGGTCGAGGGGCTCCTCGAGCGCGACGGGGAACGCGTCGAGTGCCTCGCGCGCTGAGTCCTGCGCGTTCGCCGGCGCGACGGGCTCGGGCGCCGCGGGCAGCTCCGTCTCCGGCTCCAGAACCGGTTCGAAGGCAGCCGCTGCCGGCTCGGCGGCGGGCGGCTGAGGCTCCCCGCCACCGAGCCAGGCCCAGCCTCCCACGGTGGCCACGAGCAGCGTCGCGACGACGAGGAGGGAGATCAGCGGTCCGGGGCGCTCCATGGGCATGCCACCAACGGGCGCAGCACCCGGGGGTTCATCCCGTTCGGGAGTCGCGTCAGCGCCCGCGCGTGATGCGCGGGAAGGCATCCGCCGCCCGGGCCGCGGCGGCCACGCGCTCGAAGTCGGCCGCGTAAGCCGAGCCGCGGAACTCGGCCGCGGCGCCGGCGAGGACGCGCGCCGGGTCGGCGTTCGATTCGGCGAGCTCGAGATAGCGGTTCGCGACGGCGGCGAGTCGCCGCACGCCGCGTTCGCCCGCGCGCGAGAGGCTGTGTCCGCCGCCCAGGTCCACGAGGGCCTGGTAGCGAGCGAGCGCCGCGCCGAGGCGACCTTCACGCTCGAGCGCGCGCGCTTCGCCCAGCACGCCGGCCACCTCCGGCAACCGATCCCAGTCGAGCACCTGCGCGTCGCCGCGCTCCGCGAGGCCGCGCTGGAGCTCGCGGATGAAGTCCTCTTCGCTCTGGTAGCTGAAGAAGGTGTGCAGCACGTCGAGGTCCGCCGTCACGACCTCGAAGATCGGGAAGCCGCGCTCCATCGGGTTGAGCGTCGCGTAGCGGTTTGACCGCATCACGTCGATCTGCGCGGGGACGTAGCTCTCGAGGGCGTCGTGCACGTCGGCTTCGAGCAGCGTTGTCTCGCGCATACGCTTGCAGAACGGGCAGGTCGGGTGGATGCCCCACAGGAGCAGCAGGCGGCCCGAAGCGTCGGCGATCGCGCGCCCCTCCTCGATCGTGTCGATCCAGGCGATGCTGCCATCCGCGATCGGCTGGTAGTCGAGCAGCCGCGCGACGAGCGCGTCGGTCGCTGGATTCATCGGCGGCGCGTCGGCGACGCGCGGAATGGACTCGAGGGTCACGACCGGGCGCGGAGCCGGGCCGCCGGCGATCGAGGCGAGCAGGCCGCCGCCCGCGACGAGCCCGATGAGCACCGCAGCGGCGACGCGGCGCGGGAAGGCGTGGACGAAGGGCGACTCCTCGGCGTCGAGGCGGCGCTCGATGTCTTCGAAGCGCGTGCGGCTCGTCGGGGCGCTCGCCTCGGCGGCGAGCGCGGCGTCCGTCACGCGCACGACGTCCGACCACGCGTCGGCGAGGGCGCCGAGCTCCGGATCGTCGATCAAGCGGCGCTCGAAGGGAGCGCGCTCGGCCTCCGGCAGCTCGCCGGCCGCCCAGGCGCGCAGGGCTTCGAGGTCGGAGCGACCCTCGTCGTCGGGCCGTACCGCGCTGGATTGGGGATCCATCTTCACGAGGCGGGCAAGAGGTAATGAAACGGGCGGAGCTTATCGGCGAGCACGAGCGTGGCTCGGCGCAGGCGGGTCTCCACGGTCTTGGGCGGGACGCCGGTCAGCTCGGCGATCTCCTTGATGCTCAGGTTCTCGTAGCGGAAGAGGACGAAGGCCTCGCGCGCTTCGGGCGCGAGGGAGTCGAGACCCTCGTCGATGCGGGCGACCAGGAAGCGCAGCGCGTCCTGGTTGGTCAGGCTCTGGCTCGGGCTCGGCTGCGCCGGATCGGGCCGCTGATCGGCCTCGTCCAGGCTCGCACCGGTGCTCGGTCGGGCAGCCGCCGCCTGCCGCGTGTTCAGGAAGAGCCGCATGGCCGTCGTGCGCAGGAAACCCTCGGGTGCACCTCGCCCCTCGAACTGCGCGCGCTTGCGCCAGACGACGAGGAACGTCTCCTGCAGGAGATCCTCCGCATCCTGGGCGTTGCCGCAGAGGCGCAACAACATCCGGTAGAGGCGGTCGCGCTGATCGTGGAACAGCGCCTTCAGCTGCGCGCGGGTCAACGAGGGCATCGAGTGATGAAGAAGCGGGGCGACCCCCAGGCGTCGGCATTCGACCACGAAAGGGAGTTCCGTGAACGAACATCTCAGCCGCTGCCAACCGGAACGAGCTTCACACAGCCCTGACCAGCTCGGTCCGATCGGGGGGATGCCCCGCACACTCCAGGACAAGGTCGCGCGGCGGATCCCTTCAGGTGTCTGGAGGGAATCGACCCGCGCGCCGCAATCCACTCATGGGCAAGCGCTTACGATCACGTGCGCGCGGCCGCGAAGGCCCTCGTGCGCGCCCTGGGGAGCCTGCTCAGTAGACCCGCCGTACGCGGAAGGCGCAGTAGATCGAGAGCGCGGCCGCCGCCGCCAGGAACCAGAAGCCGGGCAGGCGGGTCGCGTCGGCGAAGCCGTCGACCTTGGAGTTCACCAGCAGCACGCCGAGGAAGTACACGTCGATCATCGCCCAACGCTCGATGGCCACGAGCGTGGAGAGCGCGCCTCCGTCCACGCGGCCGCCCGCCTGTCGCCAGGACACGACCCCCAAGCCCACGAAGTAGACGAGCGGCAAGAGCACCGCGAACAGCCCCAGAACAGCGGCGAGGAACCACTCGCCGTCCGCCGCCAGCTCGCCCCACGCGACGGGGAACGCGTAGGTGTGCTCGAAGAGCTTCTTCTCGACGAGGAGGATCGGCTGGAGAAGCCCCGCGATGAGGCAAGCCGCCGCGAGCAACGGGGCGAGGATCAAGGTGCGATCCGGACGCGGAATGAAGTGCTCTCCCCCCGCCTCGTCGTCGGCGAAGCGCGCGATGCGGAACGAGAGGAAGATCGAGATCACGATCGAGCCCCCGAACCAGTACACGGCGCTCTCGACCTCCGCCGTTGCGAGGTCGACGAGGCTCGTTCGCAGCTGCACGGCGCCGACGAGCGCTGCCACGACGAAGGTGTCGACCAGCGACCACTTGCCGAGCGGCTTGAGCCAGTGCGCGGCGGACGCGCGGCGCGTGGCGTCCAGCGGGCAGAACCACATCCAGACCAGCGCGAGCCACTTCACGGTCGGAAAGACGATCGAGAAGCTGAACAACACGACAGCAAGAAACCCGTTGCCGCCCTTCCAGAGGTCCACGACGCCGCCGTAGACGGAGTAGTGAGCCTCCGGGCGGCCGACGGCCCGAATCGTCACGCCGGGCAGCACCTGCCCCGCGACGAGCCAACCGCCGGCGATCAGAAGCAACGCCGGGATCCACCACACGCCCCCGTGGATGGAGCGGAGCGAGCGCGCGGAGCCCGCCTCGATCAACGCGGCGCCCCGGCCTCACGCGCCTCGAGGTAGGCGCGCAGGCCGCCGCCCGACCCGCGCACGCGGAAGGCCGCGAGCGCCGGATCCTCCGTCGCGATCATCCAAGCCTCGAGCTGCGAGCGCAGGCGCACGAGCGCTGCGGCGTGCGCGTCCGCGCCGACGAGATTCACGAGACAGTCGGGATCACGCGAAGTGTCGTAGAGCTCTTCCGGAACGCGCAGCCGCAGGAAGTCGAGCCGCTCGGCGAGCGCGGCGTCGGTCGCGCTCGCCCGCTCGAGCGCCGCGAGGCTCAGCGTGCTCACATCCTCTCCGCGAACGAAGCGACGCTCGCCGTCCGACCAGACGTTGAAGACGTAGGTGTAGCCGCCGGCGTGAACCGCGCGCATCGGGTACCAGGTGCCGGCCGCAGACTGGTCGTACTGCACCATCGCGCCCTCTGCGGGGACGAACTGCGGATCGAGGAAGTCGCCACCGATCAGGCCGGCGGGCGCAGCGACGTCCAGCGCGGCGAGAATCGTCGGTGCGAAGTCGAGCCCGGTGACGAGGTCCGCTCCGATCGACCCTGGGGCAACGTGAGCCGGCCAGCGCACGATCCACGGCACGCGCGTGCCGTTCGGGTAGCAGCTCGCCTTGGCGAAGGGGAACGACATGCCGTTGTCGGAGAGGAACACCACGAGCGTAGTCTCGCGCTCTCCCGCGTCATCGAGCGCGTCGAGCAAGGCGCCGACCGCGTCGTCGCAGCGGCGCGCGGAGTCGTAGTAGGCGACGACATCACGACGCACCGCCTGCAGCGGCGCGAGGAAGCTCGGGACGGGGCACTGCTCGACCGAGTGCAGGCGCGAGGGACGCTCCGCCGGCCCTTCGCCGCGCTTGTACAGCTCCGGCGGATCATCGCCGTAGAGCGGCCTGTGCGGATCGTGGCTGTTGGCCATCAAGAACCAAGGGCGACCCTCGGCGCGCGACCTCTCGATGAAGGTGCGTGCCTCTTCGGCGAAGCGTCGCGGGCTGCGGCCCATGCCGAGCGCCCTGCGATCAATCGCAGTGTCCCACTCGAAGTCCGCGTAGGGCCTCGAGTGCTGGAGCTTGCCGAGCACGCCCACGGCGTAGCCCGCAGCGCGGAGCAGCTCCGGAAGGTGCGGAACGTCGGGCACGCTCAGGTCTCCGAAGCCCTCGCCACCCGACTGGTGCGGTGCGCGCCCGGTGAGCAGCACCATGCGACTCGGCCGGCACACCGACACATTTACATGCGCCTCCTCGATCCGCAGCCCTTCGCTCGCGAGTCGATCGATGTTCGGCGTGAGGCCGTCGACGGGACCGCCGTAGCAGCCGGGCGCGTTCCAGCCGAGGTCGTCCGCGACGATCAGCAGAACGTTCGTCGGCTTCGACTCCGCGGGCGCGTCGCCTTCAGCACAGCCCGCGAACAATGCGAGCGCGACGAGGCCGCAGCGGGCCCCACGGCTTGCTCCCCTCCACCATTCGAGAACCGCGACTCGACACCCTCGCAACTCGTCCCGGAACCGAGCAAGGGAGAGCGCCGAGAGGTAGAGGCCGCGCAGGCTGTGCAACTGAGGTTTCACGATCGCGGAATCTTGACAGGTTCGAACGATCGCCACTAGCGTAGAGGAACCGGCTCGATCCAGCTGTGACGCTTCAGGAGCGCAACGGGAATTGCCGCGACTGCGGCTCGCGACCCGAGAGCACTCGCGCAGGACGCGGGCACCTCCACTCTGCCCGCTGCGCTCAACTCCCTCGGAACAGCGGCCACCGTGAGCCCCGATGAGAACCGGGACGTCATCAGAATCGGCCTTGGCCTTCTTGAACCCGCCGTCGACATTTGCCGAGAAGTGAGGCGAACTCGTCCTGAGCGCGCAGATCGCGGGGCGAGGAAGGCGAATGTCGCCCAGGCGCGAACTCCTCGGACGCGAGGGGTTGGAACATCGGCGAAGTCACGCAACACTGTGTTCGTTCGTTAGCTCGCCATGTCTAGACTGGGCCGAGCCCGGGCTCAGAGCGCGCGTCAAGTCGCCCCGGGAGGGCTCGAACGCGATGCTCGTGCGCCCCCGGCGCACACCCCGATGTTATGTCCGAGACGCTCACTCATGCTGTGTCTTTGTTCCAGGAGGCGGCGCAGCTCGCGCTCTCGACGCTCGAGCGCTTCGCCGATCGCGAAGAGCTCGTGGTCCACCACCTCGAGCCTGAAGCTCTGAAGCAAGTGCTCGACCTCGAGCTGCCGCGGCAGGGCCGCGGTCTCGACGAGGCGATGGAGCTCGCCAGGAAGACGCTGCACTACAGCGTCGCCACCGGGCACCCTCGGTTCCTCAACCAGCTCTTCGGCGGCCACGACGCGGCCGGACTGCTCGGCGAGTGGATCACCGCGCTGACGAACACATCGATGTACACGTACGAGGCCGCCCCCGTCGGGACGGTCGTCGAGCTGGCGCTGCTTCAGAAGCTCGCCGATTTCGTGGGCTTCCAGGACTGCGAGGGCGTCCTCGCGCCCGGCGGGTCGATCGCCAACCTGATGGCGGCGCTCGCAGCGCGTCACCAGCACTTCCCCCACGCCAAGAAGGAAGGCCTGAAGGCGGACGATCGCCCGGTCCTGTTCTGCTCCGCGGAGGCGCACTACTCCATCAAGCGCGCGGCGATGGTCCTCGGCATCGGCACCGATGGTTGCGTGCTCGTCCCCGTAGACGAGGTTGGGCGCATGATCCCGTCCGAGCTCGAGCGGCTGATCGTCGAGGCCAAGGCTGCCGGCCAGACTCCGTTCCTCGTTTGCGCGACGACCGGCGCTACCGTTACGGGCGCCTTCGACCCCGTCGATGCCATCGCCGACGTGACCGAGCGCCACCGCCTGTGGCTGCACATCGACGGATCGTACGGCGGCAGCGCGCTGCTCAGCGAGACCCACAAGCACCTGCTCGGGGGCTCAGAGCGCGCGGACTCGATGACATGGAACCCGCACAAGATGATGGGGATCCCGCTCGCCTGCGCCGCGCTGCTGACCAAGGAGCGCGGGACGCTGATCAACTCGATGGCGATGAGCGCTGAGTACCTGTTCCACGAGGACTCGGAGCCCGACTACGACCTCGGCGACCGCTCGCTGCAGTGTGGACGTCGCGTCGACGCCCTCAAGCTGTGGTTCTCGTGGCAGGCGACCGGCGACGAGGGCTTCGAGCAGCGCATCGACGATCTGTTCGAGCAGGCCCAAACGCTCCGCAAGCTCGTGCGCGAGCGCAGCGGATTCCGACTGATCCGCAAGCAGGAAGGCACGAACGTTTGCTTCCGCTACCTGCCGCGCGCGCACCGCAACGCCAAGGGCGACGAGCGGGTGCAACACGAGCACGAGGCCACGTTGCGCATCCGCCGGGCAATGGCGCGCGAGGGCTCCTTCCTCGTCAACTACGCCCAGCTCGACGGCGCGGCGACGTTTCGCGCCGTTGCCTCCAACCAGAAGACGACGACGGACGACCTCGCGGCGATGCTCGACCGCATCGCGGCCGAGTAGAGAACGCGCGGGCGGCGGCCGAGTCAGTCGGCCAGCTGCCCGCCGTACTCGTTCATCGGGTCGCGGTACATCGAGTGCAGGTGATCCTGCGGGTCGTTCGGCGGCCCCACGCAGGCGAACTCGATCAGGACGCTCGGGCCCTGGATACGGTAGCTGAAGGCGCCCTCGCCCTCGGTGGGGCCCCACCAGGCGAAGCGCAGGCCACCGCTGGCTACGAGCTCCCGCCAGCGCCTCTCGTGCAGGCCCGGGAGATCGCCGATCCAGGCGAGCACAAGAACGCCGAGCAGGCCGAGCTGCTGCTCCTGGAACGTGTCGACGGAGACGCCGACGGGCTCCGGCACGCGCCCGTCCGCTCCCGGTCCCGTGGTCAGGCGCTGGCGCTCCGCCCCTTGGATCGCCGCAGCCCGCTGATCCTCGTTCAGGCTCCGCACGAGCATCAGCGCAAGATCCACCTCGCTCACCATCGGTCGCAGCTCCTCCCCCGCGACCACGAACACGTCCGGCTGCGCGCCGATGAAGCTCGGTGAGTGCGTCACGCGGTCGCCGTGCAGCGCGACATTCATGCCGACGTGGTGGCCATCGATCTGAAAGCCCCAGGGCGCCGTCGCCGACGGCTCGCCGAAGAGCGCAACGCGCGTCTCCGCCACGCCGAGGCCACCGCGCCGCCGGCCCTCCTGCTCCCACAGCACGTCGTCGCCGAGCAGCACGTGCACGATCTTGCGGTAGCCTTGCTCGCTGAAGAG
>CAYGST010000165.1:0-9096 GCA_964352415.1 uncultured Planctomycetaceae bacterium
CTCCACAACGGCGAGCAGCTGGCCGGGCGCGACCGCGTCACCGTCGGCGGCCTCGAGCTGCACCCGGCACTCGCCGTCGCACTGCTCGAAGACGCGCGTGAAGGCCACGAGCCCCGCGAGCCGACCGGGCGCTTTCGCCACCAGGCGCGCGCGGGCCCGCGCGTCCGCGGCGACCGCGTGCTCGGAGGTCAGGTCTCCGCCGCCTCGATCCTCCTCGAGCGCACGAGCGACGAGGTCGTCGAGCCGCGCGAGGGGCAGGAGGTCGGTGAGGGCGAGTTCGAGGGCAGCGGGCACGGGGTCCAAAGGTACGGCGCTTTCGCGGGAAGCACCATCGAAACGGGACACAAGCCGTGACCCCCGGGGGCCCACCAACGTCGTTTGTGTATGCGGACCCGCGAGACCGACACCCTGCCCCCCTCGAGCGGCGAGGGCACACCCGATCCGTCCTCGAGCTGGGTGCTGGTCGTGATCGGATGGCTGTTCGCCTCGATCAGCGTGATCGGCCTGCGCACCCGGAACGGCGACCCGGGAGCGACCTCCGCGCCGCCGGTCCGCTTGCGAGCGAGCGCCGAAGAACACGAGCGTCCGACTCAGGACCCGAGCACGCCGCAAGAGCCCCGGTCGGTGACGGGCCCATCGCCCGCGGAGGACGTCGACCTGCGGCGCTCTCCCCCCCGGGAGCTGCGGCGGCTGCCCGGGATCGGCCCCCTGCGCGCCGCGGCGATCGCGGAGTGGCGCTGGCAGCGGGGAGGCGCACCGTTCGCGCTGCAGGAGGTCCACGGGATCGGCCCGCGGATCGAAGCGCGCGCGCTACGGGCCCTGGCCGACGCCGAGCCCGACGAATCGGATCCCATCGGTGGCCTCCCCCGGGACGGGCCCCGATGACGCTTCGAACGGGACCGCCGGTGCGCTAGACTCCCGCCACGACGGGCGTATCGCGCGACCCGCCCCACCCGATGGACTTCGAACCGAACTACGGCTCCTCAGAGTACTCCCGGGAGGCCGAGGAGCTCTTCGCCCGCTTCCTGCTCGACGTCGAGAACGGCGCGGACACGGACCTGGACGCACTCTGCGCCGAGAACGACGAGCTCGCGGACGAGCTCTACGGCCTGCACGCCGACTGGGACAACGTTCGGGGCCTGCTCGCGCGGCTCGAGGGTCAGCGCGCCAAGGCGTCGCCCGCGCCGCCGGCTCCCGAGCCGCAGGTGGACCCCGAAGTCTTGGCCGAGCGCGAGGCGCGCGTCGAGCCGTTCTCGGCGGCCGACGTCCCCGACTCCGATCGGGATGCTCTCGACGCGGGCGGCGGAACGCTGCGCGCCATCGCGATCGCTGGCGTCGTCGCCGCCCTGCTGCTCGGCGTGTGGTCCTACGACCTCCTGCGTACGGGCAACGTGCTGGCCAAGGAGTCGCGCAGCCTGCGCGTCGAGTCCGAGGCCGCCCGCGCGGAGCTCGAGGACGTCGAGGATCGCCGCAGCGCGCTCGCCGAGCGCGAGGCCGAGCTGCGCGGCGAGCTGCAGTCAACGCTGGCCGCCAAGGAGCAGCTCGAGGGCGAGAGCAGCGCGCTGGCGCTGGACCTCTCGAGCGAGCGCAAGGACAAGCGCGCCCTCGAGGAGGAGCGCGAACGCCTGTCCCTCGAACTCGAGGAGGAGCGTCATCGCAAGCGCGAGGCCGCCGCCGAGGTCGAACGACTCGCGCTGATCGTCGAGGCCGGCGAGCTCCTGCAGCGTGAGGCCGACCTGTGGCCCGGCGCCGCCGACACCGCGCCCGCCCTGGAGCGCTGGCTCGAAGAGGCCCGCGCCTTCGAGCAGCGACTCGCCGCCTGGAGTGACGGCCCAACGGCCTCCGGCGCACCGCGCGAGACCGCCGAGCTGTTCGGAACGAACGGCCGCGTCGCGATCGCGGCCCACCGACTCGAGCGCCTGCGGGCGTGCGTTGGCGGGAGCGCAGCGGCACGCGCCGACGCCTGGGGCCCGACCCTCGCTCACCTGGAGGCGGCCGAGGGAGATTCCCCCTACCGCGGCGTCGAGCTCACTCCGCAGTTCGGACTGCGCCCGCTCGGACCGGACCCCGCGACCGGGCTCCTGCGCTTCGCCGACCTGCGCACGGGTTCGCCCGCAGCGCAGCCGTCGGCCACCACGATGGACAACGGAGTGGTCGAGGACGCGCTCGTCTTCGTCCTGATCCCCGGCGTCGAGCTCGAGGGTCGGCGCATCGAGCCGTTTCTGATCGCCGAGCGCGAGTGGAGCGAGGAGGCTCGTCGAACGCTGCTCGGTTCGCCGCGGTCGGAAGTCGCTGCGACGCCGATCGGCGAACGCGCCCGCTACGAGCTCGACCTCGCACGCTTCGGCTTCCTGCCGGCGACGAGCGCCCAGGTCGGCCTGGCACGCCAGCTCGGCCTCGACGCGGCCACGTGGAAGCCGCAGCCGGTGCGCCCGCTCACCGCGGCGACCGACTCCGCCCAGCGCTGAGTCTCGGACGACTCAGCGCCGCGCCAGCGCCGCCGCGCGATCGAGCCGCGCCCGGACACGCTCGAGCAGCTCGCGCGGGGTGAACGGTTTCGCCAGCAGCCCGTCCTCGGGCGGCAGGATCCCGTAGCGCTCGACCACCTCGGTCGAGTAGCCCGAGACGAACAGCACGGCGAGCCCGGGCCGTCGCTCGCGCAGGACCGCAGCGAGCTCCCCGCCCGTCTGGCCCGCCATCACCACATCGGTGATCAACAGGTGCAGCGGGTCGTCGAACTCCTCCTCGATCGCGCTCGCCTGCTCGGGAGTCTCCGCGACCAGCAGGCGGTAGCCGGCCGAGGCCAAGGCCTCGCGCATGACACCACGCACGCCGGCGTCGTCCTCGCACAGCAGCAGGGTCTCGCGACCCTCGAGCCCGGCTCCGCGCGGCTGCAGCTCGCGCGTCGGCATCGGCGCCTCACTGGCCGGGAGACAGATCTCGAAGGTCGTGCCCGATCCCTCCTCGCTCTCGACTCGAACGCGACCGCCGGACTGGCGCACGATGCCGTAGACCGACGCGAGGCCAAGCCCCGTGCCGCGGCCGAGGGACTTGGTCGTGAAGAAGGGCTCGAAGGCGCGCGCTTGCACCTCGGGCGACATGCCGGGTCCCGTGTCGCTGCAGCGCAGGGACACGTAACGACCGGGCAGGAGCCCTGCGTCGAGCTCGATGTCCGCCGGCCCGAGCTCGACGTTGCTCGTCTCGATGCGGAAGCGTCCGTTGCTCCGCATCGCCTCGGCCGCGTTCAATGCCAGATTGACGATCACCTGCTCGAGGGAGCTGGCGTCGGCGCGCACCTGCCAGGGCGCTTCACAGAGCTCCAGCTCGAGGACGATGTCGTCGCGCAACAGCCGATCCAGCAGGCGCCGCAGCCGCAGGACCAGCTCGTTCAGGTCGAGCCACTCCGGGTGCAGCTCCTTCGTGCGCGCGAAGTCGAGCAGGTGTCTCGTCAGCCGCGCGGCCTCGCCGGAGGCCCGATCGATGTGGGCCAGATCGCCGTGCGGGACGCCGTCCTTCTCGAGCTGCATGCGCAGCAGCTGCGAGTGCCCGGTGATGACGGTCAGGACGTTGTTGAAGTCGTGGGCCATGCAGCCGGCGAGCTGGCCGAGCGCCTCCATCTTGAACGCCTGACGCAGGCGAGCCTCGAGTTCGCTGCGTTCGCGCTCCACTCGCCGCCGGGCCGAGACGTCGTGGGCGAAGACGTACAGGCCGAGGCCCGGACGTTGCACCAGGTAGACCTCGTACGTCGACGTTCCGCCCTCCGCCTCGAAGTCGCAGTCGAGGGCGCGCACGCCGGGCTCCGTCGGCGCGGCCTCCAGCTCGTCCAGGCCGTCCACGAACTCACCGCGCGAGGCGGGCGGCAGGCGGTCCTGCAACGGCACGCCGACAGCGATCCCAAGCTGCGCCGCGTTCTCCACGCAGCTCCCGGCGCCTCCGATGGCGAGCACGCGACCTCGGGGATCGATGCGCAGCTGCAGGGTCGGAAGCACGAGGGCGAGACCGGTGAGGATCTCCTCCGCCGAGGCAGCCGGGTCGAGTTCGGTGACGCCAGCGCCAGGGCTCTCGCTGGGTGAGTCGTCGGGGCTCGGCGCCGCTCCGGCCTCGGGCACCGGCGCGCCGCGCCGGGCGCGGCCGCCGCGCCACCAGGCGCCAAGCGCGAACGCCCCCGCCGCGACGAGGAACGCGAGCGCAGGTTCGAGCCCGCCCCCGGTCTCGGGGCCGTCGATCGCCGTGACGCCCTGTAGCGACGCAGCCTCGATGACCGCATCCGAGAGTCCGGGAGTGGCCTCCTCCGCGCGGCCGGACGCCTCGTGCTCCGCCCACGTCCCAGCCGCTGCACCTTCCCCTCGCGTCATCGGTGCAGCATACGCTTCGGTCGATCCGCTCGGGGCCTCCAGCACGTCAGCCTCGCCTGCCGTCAGCTCCAGGGAGAACCGGCCCGGGGCACCTCCCCATCGAGATCGACCGGCAAGCGGCAACGGGCGACGTCCGCCCTTCAGGCGAGCTTCGGAGAGTAGACGACACGGCTCATGAGCGAGCGCCCGAGCCCGCGACTGCGCACGCGCGCGAGCTCGTCCAGCAGCGCGTCTCCCAGGTGGTCGAGCGCCTGAGCCGCGGGCGCGTCGGGGTCGTGCTCGACGACGGCGCAGCGCGAGTTGACGGCTGCGATCACCTCAGGGTCGTCGGGGATCCAGCCGATCCAGCGCGGCGACCGATCCAGGAAGCGACGGCAGACGGTCTCCATGCGCTTCACCACCGAGCACGCCTCTTCGTAGCTCCGAGCGCGGTTCACGACGAGCAGAGGCTCCGCATCCGACCGACAGCGCAGGAGCACCTTGATGAACGCGTAGGCGTCGGTCATCGCCGTCACCGCGGGGGTCGTCACGACGACGCAGGCGTCGGAGGCCGCTGCGAAGGTGACGGTCTGGTTCGAGACGCCTGCGGCGGAGTCGACGAGCAGGTACTCGTACTCCGTCTCGACCTGCTCGAGCGCTTCCGCGATGCGGTGCATCTCGAACGGAGTGAGCTCGGCCATCTTGGAGACGCCGGAGCCCGCCGCGATCAGATCGAGGCGATCTCCACAGCGCGCGATCACCTCGTGCGGCGCCGCCGTCCCGGCGACGAGCTCGACGAACGAGCGATCGGGAGTGATCCCCTGAAGGATGTGCGCGTTGCCGATGCCCATGTCGGCATCGACGATCAGCGTCCGGCTCAGGCGCGCGAACTTGGCCGCCAGCGACGCGGTCGTGATGCTCTTGCCCGTCCCTCCCTTACCGCTCGCGATGCACAGCGAGGCGGCGCGGGCAATCCCGTAGGCTTCCCCACTGGGAGCGAAGTCCCCGATCCGGTCGGCCTTGGCCGCTTCGGACTTCCGGAGGTGCAAGAGCCTGCGTGCGTGCTCCCAGTTCATCGCGTTGTTCGTGGCGTCGGGTGATTCCCCCCCTGGCCCCGCAATCGGGTGACCGACACGTTCGCGCTGGCGCTTCGACCCGAACTCCGCCGCCGGGACCCGCCCGGTTCACGTCGAAGTCAGATGGAAGATCGCGGCAGCACGGCCGCCTGGGTCGAATTGGAGCCTGCCGCACCCGGGTGGGTGATCCAAGCGCCGAGATCTCAGAATTCCGAGGAGACCGCGCTTTGGGAACTCCTTCGTTCCGGGCCGGGAGATCGGGAGATCACCCCGGTCGGAGCCGATCCGGCGAGCTCCAGCGCCGCCCGCGGCGGCGCCATCCCCGGGGAAGACCGGGACGAATCGCCGCCCCCGCCGGGGGATTCGGCCCGCAGCACGGCCAGGCTCGCGCGCGCCGACTCGGCCGCGGCCGAGGAACCCGCAGCCGCGCGCGGGTCGCCCGGGTAGGCCCCGGGCTCACCCTTACTCGTGAAAGGCCTCGATCTCCTCGGCCGTCAGCAGCGGCCCAGGCGGCATCGGTTGCAGCTCGTGGGAGCCGAGCTCCTCGCCGTCCCCGTCCAGCCCGTCCAGGTCCTCGAGCTCGTCGTCGAGCTCGTCGGGCAGCTCGCCGAGGTCCGCCTCGCTGAAGCCGGGCGGCGTCGGGGCGGCGTCGTGGCGGAAGACGGGCTGCGGAATCGTCCCGGCGGGCGGCGCCGGTTCGCGCCGCCCGCGGGGGGCGGCGCCGTCGAGGCGTTCGAGGTAGGCCGTGAGCAGCGCTTCGACCGCGGACTCGACCGTCTCCGGCCCCCGGATCGAGCGCCGCGGGCTGTCCTGATCGAGCTCCAGCTCGAGGTGCCCGTCCGTCCACGAGAGGCGCGCGAGTCGCGAGGCGTCGAGCGCGCAGACCAGGCCGCCGTCGTCCGCGCTCCAGGAGAGCCGCGGATCGATGCGTCGCGCGCGCTCGACGAGCGTCAGCGCGAGCTCGAGGCGGTCGGGCGCGATGCGCGCGAGGAAGCTTCGGAACGGCTCACTCACCGCCCACTCGGGCAGGTCCACCGTCCTTCGGCGGGCGCGGCCGTCGCCGACCTCGAGCGGTTCGAGGCGCGTGTGGCTACCGCGCTTCGTGCGCAGCTCGCGCTTGCGAAGCAACCAGAGGTCGTCGCCGCGCAAGCCCTCGAGCCGCTCGAGCTGAAGGCTCGAGAATCCGTCCACCGCGACGAGCACCACCCGCGTGTGAACGCTGTCCGGTGAGAGCCCGGGGATCGACAAGCTGAGCATCTCGGCCTGGCTGCGGGCGAAGGCGAGCCCGTCGAGCGCGCGCAGCACGGCCCCGTCCCCCCTGCCGTCCACGACGCTGATGAGCAGCACGCGACCCTGGGAGTACGCCAGCCAGTCCGCGACCGCGCGACCGTCGAAGCACAAGTCGCGCTCGTGGACCTCGAAGTTGCCGACGAGGTCGGGGAAGGCGAGCTCGATGCGCTCGAGGGTCTGGGGCTCGAGCTCGAGCGGACAGGCGGGCGACGTCATCGGCGGAGGCGCGGTGGAATCAGCGGTTGAGGCGAGACTTCGAGGTGCTGTGCGCGAGGGCGGATAGGGTCCGCCCTCGGTGCAGATAGGCGAGCGCGAGAGAGAGCGCGTCGGTGACGTCGAGCGGGCGCGGCGGCTCGTCGAGCCCGAGCAGTGTAGCCACCATCGCAGCGACCTGCTCCTTCGCCGCGTTGCCGTTGCCGAGCAGCGTCTTCTTCGCCACGGCGGGTGCGTACTGCACGACCTCGGCGGCCCCCCCCGCAGCGCAGGAGAGCACGACGCCGCGCGCCTCGCCGAGCCGCAGCGCCGACTGGATGTTGGTCGCGCTGAACGCGCTCTCGACGACGACCACCGACGGCCGCAGCCGGACGATCAGCCCGTCGAGCTCCCGGCGCAGGTCAGCCAGCCGCGCAGGCGGATCGTCGCCGCCCGGGCGCACCGCCCCCGCCGCCAAGAGGCGCAGCTCCCCGCGCACGTCCACCACGGCCCCGTAGCCGAGGACCCGCGTCCCCGGGTCGATCCCGAGCACGATCGGCCACGGGCAATCCACGGGGACGGCGGCGGGCTCTTCGGGTTGGTCGGCGCTCATGCGAGGCCGAGCGTACCGCTCCGGACGAGCCGACTGTAGGCTGCGCTGCAAGTCGATGACGAGCGCCACCGAACCCGAACCGCGCGCCGCGGCCGTGCTCGTCGCGGCCGGCAGCTCCACCCGCATGCAGCTGCCCGGCGGCGTCCGCAAGCCGTTCGTCCTCCTGGAGGGCCGCGCGGTCCTGGAGCACGCCGCAGCCGCGTTCGACGCCTGCGCCACCATCCGCGAGCTGATCGTCGTCTGCCGCGAGGAGGACGCCGCGGCCGTCAAGGCGCTGGCCGCGGGGAACCCCGCCTTTCGCAAGCTGACGCGCGTCGTCCCCGGCGGGGCCGAGCGCACAGACTCCGTGCTGGAGGGCGTGCGCGCCGCCAGCGACGCCGTCCGGCTCGTCGCCGTCCACGACGCGGCGCGGCCCCTGATCCGCAGCGCGACGATCGCGGCCGCGCTCGCGACCGCCGCGCGCGCCGGCGCCGCGCTCGTCGCCGCCCCCGTCGGCGACACGATCAAGCACAGCGCCGACGGTCAGCGCGCGGAGCGGACCCTCGACCGCGCGACGCTCTGGGCGGCGCAGACTCCGCAGGTGTTCGATCGCACCAAGCTGCTGGCCCTGCTCGAGCGCGCGGCCGCCGAGGGCTTCAAGCCCACCGACGACGCGGCGCTCTGGGAGCGCTACGTCGAGCCCATCGCCCTCGTCCGCGGCGAGTCCACGAACCTCAAGCTCACGACGCCCACCGACCTCGAGGTCGCCGCGGCCATCCTGCGCGCGCGCGCCGCGACGGACGGTTGAGCCGGAGCGTGCCACTCGCCCCCGCGCGACCTCAGCCTCGAACATGACGACTCCTCCCGCACTTCGCGTCGGCCTCGGCTACGACGTCCACGCCCTCGTCGCGGGGCGCCCCTGTCGCCTCGGCGGCATCGAGCTCCCCCACCCGACCGGGCCGTCGGGCCACTCGGATGGGGACGCCGTCCTGCACGCGCTGACGGACGCCGTCCTCGGCGCCGCCGGTCTGGACGACATCGGGACGCTGTTCAAGGACACCGACGCGCGCTGGAAGAACGCCGACAGCGCCGACTTCCTCGCCGCCGCGGTCGAGCTCGCCGGCCAGAAGGGCTGGCGGATCGGCAACGCCGACCTCGTGATCCAGACGGAGGGTCCCCGCATCAGCCCGCATCGTCAGGCGATGCGCGAACGGATCGCGGAGCTGCTCGGCGTCGACGCCGACGCCGTCAACGTCAAGGGCAAGACCCTCGAGGGCCTCGGCGCGCTCGCGAACGGTGCCGGCGTCGCGGTGCAGGCGGTCTGCCTGCTCGTCCGCGACTGAACGGGTCTCAGGCCCCCGCCGGGGACCCGCGGAACTGCGCGGCGTGGAGGCGGGCGTAGACGCCGCCGTGCCCCATGAGCTCCTCGTGGGAGCCGAGCTCGACGATGCGCCCTTCGTCCATCACGGCGATCCGGTCCGCGCCCCGGATCGTCGACAGCCGGTGCGCGATGACGACGACCGTGCGGCCTTCGCAGAGGACGTCGAGCGCCTTCTGCACATTCACCTCCGTCTCCGTGTCGAGCGCGCTGGTCGCCTCGTCGAGGAGCAGG
>CAYGST010000166.1:0-9093 GCA_964352415.1 uncultured Planctomycetaceae bacterium
GCCATGCCGAGCACGACGAGACCGAGGAACTCGGGGCGGGCGGGGTTGGCGGGGTCGCCGTAGAAGATGGCGATGATGCCGAGGCCGATCGCGTCGTCCGCGACGGCCAGCAGGAGCAGGAAGTTGATCGCCGGGTGCCCCTTGCCGAAGACGGAGCGCGCGACGAGCCACGCGAGGGCGATGTCGGTCGCCGTCGGGATGCCCCAGCCCTTGGAGAGGCTGGCTTCACCCCACAGCGGCGTGCCCTCGGGGAAGGACTCCGGCGCCATCCCGTGCCACAGGATCAGCAAGCCGAAGAAGGCGCCGACGGGGCCGAGTACACCGCCGAGCGTCGCCAGGAGCGGCGAGATCGCTGCCTTGATCGGGTTCAGGCTCCCGCCTGGGAGCGCGGCCTCGGTGATCTCCTTCGCGGCGACGCCGAAGAAGAACACCATGAACAGGTCGTTGACGAGGAACAGCAGGCCGACCTCGTGACCGAAGAGCTTGAAGCCGAGGCTGAAGACGTCGTGGTGGTCGCCCCCGTCGTCCGGGCCGTGGTGGATCTCTCCGAACCAATGGTGGTAGAAGTCCGGCGCCAGGTTGGCCGCCAGGAGGGCTGCGAACACCCCTGCGATCAGGGGGATCGAGAACTCCTGGAGGAAGTTGACGAGGCCTTTCTTGTTGCTGCTCAAGGGACGGAGACGGTGAAGGTCGAAGGAAGTCTCGACGAGCGCGGCCGAGGGGCGCCCAAGAATGCCGGGCGACCGTCGGGGGGGCAACGCTCGGCGCCGTTCCCCGGCGTTCCGATCGAGGCGCTCCACGCGCTCGACAGACGCGCAACTCCGGAGTCGAGCGCGCGCGCTCCCACGGCTCCCTCCGCTCCGGACTCGCGCGCCGGCCACCGACGGCGCGAGCGACGGGGAAGAAAGGTCCGGGAGCTTCGTCCTTCCGACCGGTCCCGAGGGAGTTCCGCCGAGCGGTGTGACTCCCGTCGATTGACAGGCCCCCTCGGTGTTTCTAGGCTGCGCGCAGCAAAGGGACCCCCTCTGGGCCTAAGCCATGAAAACATAAGAGTTTGCGGAATTAGACCCGGTCAGGGCGTCGCGTGCGACGCCCCGCTCGCGGCCCCGCGGCTCTCCAAGGCCCCTCGGGGTCGGCCCCGCGCCCCGAGCTCGTGGCCGCCGCCGACTCCGCCGCCCAACCTGCCTCCCTCCTACTTTTTTCGAGGGCCCTCCCGAGATGATTGCACTCCTCGCAGCGCTTCCCCTCTTGCTCCCCGCCGCCCCTCCCTTGCAGGACGGCGGAGGCGAGAGCATCCCCGTCATCCAAGACCTGGGCGGCGCCTGGAAGCTGACCTTCGATGAGACCGAGGAAGGGATGACCCTCGAGCAGTTCGTCAAGATCTGCCAAGAGAACACGGGCATCAACTTCACGTACAGCGCGGACACGGTCAGCCTGCTGCAGTCGACCAAGGTCCGGATGTTCGGCCCCAAGGTGATCCCGAAGGACGAGTTCTACTCCTTCTTCCAGATCATCATGATCATCAACCGCTTCGTGTGCACGCGCATCGGCCCGGACAACCTGTCCGTGGTGGTCGTGGCGAGCCTGGACTCCCCGGCGCGTGCGAGCATCAAACAAGACGCCGTCTACATCTCGCCCGACGAGATCGACGAGTACGCCAATCAGCCGGCGACGCTGGTCCAGACGGTGCTGCACCTGCCGAACATGGACGTCCGCTCGATGGGCGGCTCGATGCGCCAGCTGGTGATCGATCCGAACACGATGCAGCTCATCCCGGTGCCGGAGTCGAGCAGCGTCATCCTCACGGGCTTCGGCAGCAACGTCTCGTCGCTGTCGCAGATGCTCATGCTGATGGACGACGTCTCCAAGCCGGAGCCGCCGATCCTGCCGCTGTTCGAGGTCATCAAGCTCGAGTACGCGGCCGCCGACGAGCTCGCCGAGACGCTCGAGGAGCTGCTCGAGGCCAGCCGCCGCGCGACGAGCACGACCCGCCAGGGTCAGGCCCAGGGCGCGACCGGCGCGCTGCAGCAGGGCACGGTCGAGACCAAGATCATGGTGCAGCCGCGCACCAACTCGCTGCTCATCATGGCGATGCCCGACGACATGCCCGGCATCCTCGAGCTGATCGCGCGCCTCGACGTCGACCAGGTCGAGCGCGAGCGCAACTTCCACTACGTGATGCTGCGTAACGCGGACGCCGAGGACACCGCCGAGGTGCTCAACGAGTTCCTGTCCGACTCCCAGCGACTGCAGACCCAGGCGCAGGGCGCCGCGGGCCGCGGCGGCCAGGGCGGCGGCGCCACCTCGTCGAACAGCGAGGTGGCCGTGGTCCCGGACCCCGCGACGAACGCGTTGCTGATCGCGGCGGGCCGCTCGCGCTTCGAAGAGGTCAAGGACATCATCGAGCACCTCGACCAGCCGCAGGACCAGGTGCTCATCGAGACGGCGCTGATCGAGCTCTCGGGCCGTGATTTCCTCGACATCGGCGTCGAGCTCGGCGGCGCGGACATCCCCGGCGCCGACGGCACGGGCTCCTTCGGCGTGTCGAGCTTCGGGCTCTCCGACTTCCAGGACAACGACGGCGACGGCATCCCCGACGTGCGCGTGCCGAACCTCGCCCAGGGCGTGACGGCCGGCATCATCGAGGGCGACGGCTTCTCGCTGCCCTTCCTGCTGGCCGCGATCGAGGAGAAGCGTGACACGAACGTGCTGAACATCCCCTCGGTGCTCGTGCACAACAACGGCACCGCGATCGTCGAGACCCTCGACCAGCAGCCGACGACCACGGTCACGGCCAACGGCCAGGGCCAGACGCAGGAGAACTTCAACGGCTACGAGGACGCCGGTATCACCCTGCAGATCTCGCCCACGATCAGCTCGCTGAACTACCTGCGCCTGAACATCTCCCTGGAGGTCTCGACCTTCCAGGGCTCGTTCAGCGGCCCGATCCCGCCGCCGAAGACGACGCGGACGCTCAACACGGTGGTCAACGTGCCGAACGGCGACACGATGGTCATCGGCGGCATCATCGTGGACAACAAAACGGTCGACAAGGACCAGGTGCCGTGGCTCGGGGACATCCCGCTCATCGGCTTCCTGTTCCGCCGCGAGAACAAGGTCGAGGACCGCACGACGCTCTACTTCTTCGTGACGCCGCACATCATGCGCGACCGTGAGTTCGCCGATCTGGCGGCCTACACCTACCGCAAGAAGCTCGAGGCGGCCGAGAAGATCGGCGCGGGCCGGGTGCAGATCATCGACCCGAACTTCGGCGACGAGCGCGAGGTCGAGAACCTGCTCGAGGGCTTCAAGCTCCCGGTCTACCAGGCGCCCGAGACGGGCGAGGTCGACCCCTCGATGATCGGCATCGACGGCGAGAAGGCGAACGAGATGTCCAAGGAAGGCGGAGGGCTGTAGTCGCGCCGCCGCGACTCCACGCACACGACCCATGGCCAACATCGGTGACCTCCTCGTCGAGGAAGGGCTCCCCCGGGAGCGCCTCGACGAGTGCCGCAAGCAGGCGGCGACCTCCGGCGACACCCTCGATCGGGTGATCCTGAGCAAGGGCTACCTGCCCGAGACCTCGGTCCTGCGCGTCTACTCGCAGGCCCTGGGCATGGACTTCCTAGACGAGCTCGAGGGCATCGCCGTGCCGCCGGACTTCGTCAACACGGTGCCGGTCCACTTCGCTCGCAACTACAACCTCGTCGCGCTCGGGCACAGCGCCACGGGCGCGCTGCGCGTGGCCACCTGCGCCCCCCTCGACGCGCACCCGATGGACGACCTCGCGTCGATCGTCGGGGACGACATCGAGCCGGTGCTCGCGCCGAAGATCGAGATCACGACGCTGATCGGCCGCGCCTACCGCCACAAGGCGGACGGCGTTGACGAGGCCCTGGCCGACGTCTCGGAGGACGGCGACTTCGCCGAGCTGGCCAGCGGACTGGACTCCGAGGACGTCCTCGACACATCCAACAAGGCGCCGATCATCAAGCTCGTCAACACGATCTTGTTCCAGGCGCTGAAGCTGCGAACGTCCGACGTCCACTTCCAGGCGTTCCCCGATCGCCTGCAGGTGCGCTTCCGGATCGACGGCATCCTCTACGACATGGACTCGATCCCCCGCCGGGTCCACGAGGCGATCGTCAGCCGCCTGAAGATCATGGGCAAGATGGACATCGCCGAGCGGCGCCTCCCGCAGGACGGCCGCGCGTCGCTGCGCATCGGCGACGGCGAGGTCGACGTCCGTATCAGCACGATCCCGACGACGAACGGCGAGCGCATCGTGCTGCGCCTTCTGGACAAGACGGCCAAGCTGTACTCGTTGGCCGAGATCGGTCTCACGCCCGTCAACGAGGCGATGCTGCGGGAGTACCTGGGCTACTCGCACGGCATCATCCTCGTCACAGGCCCGACGGGCTCAGGCAAGACGACGACGCTCTATGCTGGACTGACCGAGATCGATACGACCACGCTCAACGTGCTCACGATCGAGGACCCGGTCGAGTACAGCCTCGCCACCATCAGTCAGGTGCAGGTCAACGCCAAGAAGGGCCTGACCTTCGCCGCCGGATTGCGCTCCTTCCTGCGACAGGACCCGGACGTGATGATGGTCGGTGAGATTCGTGACCTCGAGACGGCCGAGGTTGCGATCCGCGCGGCGCTCACGGGGCACCTCGTGTTCTCCACGGTTCACACGAACGACTCGGCCTCGACGATCACTCGGATGGTCGACCAGGGCGTCGAGCCCTACCTCGTCGCCAGCTCGATCGTGCTCGTCATCGCCCAGCGCCTGGTGCGAACGTACTGCAAGCACTGCCGCACGACGCGCGAGATGGGCGAGGAGGACGAGGCCAAGTTCCGCAAGGTGGGCATCGACCCCGCCGAGATGAACAACATCGTCCACTACGCCCTCGGCTGCGAAGAGTGCTTCCAGTCCGGCTACGCGGGCCGAACCGCGATCTACGAGTTCATGCCCATCGACGAGCAGCTGCGCACCCAGATCATGGACGGCGCGACGGCGACGGGCATGAAGCGCGACGCCGTCACCCGCGGAATGATCACCCTCCGCGAGGATGGTCGCAGCAAGATCCGCGCTGGCCTGACCAGCTCCGACGAGGTCCTGCGCGTCACGCAGATGGACGTCGACTGAGACCCACCCCCGCCTGACCTCGCCCGATGCCCATCTTCCAGTACAAGGCCATCGCCCCCGGGGGCGAAGTGCGCACGGGCGTCGTCGACGCGGACACCCCGCGGGACGCGCGGGCGAAGCTGAGGAAGGACAAGCTGCTCGTCAGCAGCATCCGCGAGGCGGCCAGCGGCCGCCGCAAGTCCGGCGGATCGGCGACGAACCAGAAGAGCCTCTTCGCGCGCATCAAGCACGCGCGCGCCCAGCGCAGCTCGACGAGCTCGCGGGACCTCGACCTCGTCACGGGCGTGACCCGTCAGCTCGGCACCATGCTCGGCTCGGGCATCCCGATGACCGAAGCCCTGCGCGCGCTGATCGAGCAGGCGGAGGACCGCCGCTCGGAGACGATCTTCCGCGAGATCCGCGAACAGGTGAACCAGGGTGTGTCCTTCGCCGACGCGCTCGGCCAGCACCCCGGCCTGTTCAGCGACCTCTACGTCAACATGGTCCGCGCCGGCGAGGCGGCGGGCAACCTGGACGTGGTCCTGTCGCGCCTCGCGGACTACCTGCAGTCCGCGCGCGCGCTGCGCCGCAAGGTCGTCTCGGCGCTCACGTACCCGATGATGATGATCGGCCTCGGCCTACTCGTCGTCACGGCGCTCATGACCTGGGTCGTGCCGAAGATCACCACGATGCTCGAGGACACGGGCCAGGCCCTCCCTGCGCCGACGCAGGTGCTCGTGGCCATCTCGGACATCTTCAAGGACTACTGGTGGCTCATGTTCCTGGTCCTCGCGCTGACGTCGTTCGCCTTCGAGCGCGTCCACAAGAACTCCGAGAGCGGGCGGCTCTTCATCGACCGCGCACTGCTCAAGATGCCGGTCATCGGCGACGTGCTGCTGAAGCAGTCAGTCGCGCGCTTCACTCGGACGCTGTCGACGCTGCTGCAATCGGGCGTCCCGGCCGTACAGAGCCTGGAGATCACAGCAACCGTCGTCCAGAACTCGGTCATCTCCGGGGCCACGGACCACATCCGCGAGCGGATCATCGAGGGCACCGACTTCGCCACACCGCTGAAGCAGACGGGGGTCTTCCCATCGGTCGTCGGCTACATGGTGGCCGTCGGCGAGCAGTCCGGTGAGATCGAGCAGATGCTGGACCGCATCGCCTCGGCCTACGACGAGGAGATCGAGATCGCCACGGACCGCATGACGTCCGTCCTGGAGCCGATCCTGATCATCGCCTTGGCGGTGGTCGTCGGCTTCATCGTGGTCTCGATCGTGCTTCCGATCCTCCAGGTCGGACAGTTCTAGGGATCGGCCGCCCGAGAGCGGCGGGCGACCCTTCGGGCCCTTCCCTCGCTCTCGGGCGTCGCACCGCTCCGGATTCCGGACTACGCTAGGGCAACCTGCTCGGTCCGCTCCCTCGGGAGCGGAGAGCGCCTTCCTCCCCCGCCGGGGAAGAATCCCCCGCCAGGATCGTAGAAGTGGGCCCAGCAGGACAACCGAACACGCCCCGGGGCCGAGCCCCCACCGACACGCAGACACCCGAAACGATGAACACCCGACTGCACTCCCAAGCGTCCCGCCGCAACGCACGCAAGAGCGGCTTCTCCCTGGCCGAGCTCATGGTCGTGATCGTGATCCTCGGCCTGCTCGCGACCCTGGTCGTGCCGAAGGTCGTCAGCAGCCTCGGTCGCGCCTTCATCGGCAAGGTCAAGGCCGACATCACGGTCATCAGCAACGCGCTCAGCGAGTACGCGGTGGTCAACGGCACGCGTTACCCCGACTCGCTCGAGGAGCTGATCATGCCGGACGAGAACGGCTTCACGTTCCTGAACGCGAAGTCGATCCCGCTCGACCCGTGGGGCAACGAGTACCAGTACGACCCGCCGATGCCCGGCGAGCCCGAGCCCCGCGTCTACACGCTCGGCAAGGACGGCCAGGTCGGCGGTGAAGGCGAGAACGCCGACATCAGCAACATCAGCATGCAGGGCGGCGAGGACCGGTGATCGTCCCCGGGACCAAGACGGCGGCGAGCGGATCGCGCGGGGGCTTCTCCCTCGCCGAGCTGCTCGCCGTCGTCGTGGTCATCGGACTGATCGCGGGCATCGTCTCGATCAGCTTCGTCTCCACGCTCCCGCGGGCAGAGCTGAACTCGACGGTCCACGACATCGCCGCGGCGGTGAAGGGCGCGCACTCCGACTCGATCGCGCGCAACGCCGAGTTCCGGATCTATTACGACATCGAGGCCAACTCGTACGAGATCCGCAGCCCGTTCCAGCTCGGCGGCGCGCTCGCCCAGCGCGAAGAAGATCGCCAGCTGATCCGCCGCGTGCTGCTGCCCAAGAGCGTCTCGATCGCGCGCGTGACGATCGACGGCATCGAGTACACCGAGGGCCGCGTGTTCGTCGCCTTCAGCCCGCTGGGCAGCGCGACCGGTCACACGATCAATCTGGTCCAGCAGCCGGCCGAGGCCGTGACCACGATCGAGGTCCTGCCGCTGACCGGGCTCGTGCGCTTCCACTACTCGGATTTCCAGCGCGAGGTCGCGCTCGAGGACGACTTCCAATGAGGATGAACGCCGCAATGCGACGCCGCACGAGCCGCGGAGTGCGCTCTACGGGCTTCACGCTCGTCGAGGTCGCGGTGACGCTCGTCATCGTGGGCGTCGGCCTGACCCTCTGCCTGCAGTCGCTCCAGACCGCCAAGATGCAGGCCGCGCACACGCGCAACCTGAAGCTGGCCCGCGAGCTCGGCGTGATGACCCTCGGCCAGATCGAGGCGGGCCTGTTCCAGGAGGAGCTCACCGACGGCTACAGCGAGAGCTACGCCGGCGAGGGCTATCCCGACTTCTACTTC
Source organism: uncultured Planctomycetaceae bacterium (assembly GCA_964352415.1). GTDB lineage: Bacteria > Planctomycetota > UBA1135 > UBA1135 > JABACD01. Next base: position 7,990 of record CAYGST010000166.1, read on the forward strand.
GAGATCCTGACGGGCGAGGAGCAGTTCGAGGAGCAGGGCTACGAGGAGGTCGGCGACTACCACGACGCCTTCGCCGCCCGGAGACAGCGCGCCTTCGACAACCAGGACGACGACGAGAACGAGGACGAGGTGGAGGAGCCCTTCGAGAAGGTGCGCATCCGCATCAGCTTCCCGCAGTTCAGCCAGTACAAGAACTCGCTGATCCTCGAGAGCTGGATGGACTGGAGCCAGGTCTACGGCTCCGACGAAGAGGACGAAGAGGAAGCCGAGGGCTGATCCACGGGAGACCCAGCATGAACGTCCACACCTCTCACGCGCGCCGTGCGCGCACGTCCTCGAAGGCGGGCTTCACCCTCGCCGAGGTCCTCGTGACCGTGCTGATCATGGGCGGGATCATGGTCTCGATCACGCAGATCCTGCAGACGGCGCGTATCTCGCGCGACACGATCCACAACATCCAGGAGACCCAGCTCGCCGGCCCCGCGATCATGGACATGGTCGAGCGCGACCTGCGCGGGCTGATGGTCTTCAACCGCACGCGGCAGGACCACCTGCGGGTGACGAACCGCGTGATGCTCGGTGTCGATGGCGACTCGATCGACTTCGTCACCACGACCGACAGCCTGGTCCAGCGCTATCAGGACGATCGCTTCGTGAGCAGCACGATCAACGAGGTCGGCTACCGCCTGCGCCCGAACCCCGAGTTCGACGAGTTCCTCGAGATCTACCGCCGCGAGGACATGGGCGTTGACGACGAGCCGTTCGACGGAGGCGAGTTCACGTTCCTGCACGACCGGGTCAAGAGCTTCGACATCCAGGTCTTCGAGGAGGATGGCACGGACGCCGAGCCGCTCGAGGACTGGGGACTGCGCGAGTCGGAGAGCATCGGCGTGCCGGTGCGCCTCGAAATCACCCTGGTACTGGAGCTCCAGCGCCGGATCGAGCGCGAGGCCCTGCGTCAGGTGCCGACCTACCTGACGGAGGTCACCTACCGCCGCATCATCCGCCTGCCGGAGAGCCTGCGCCTCGAGGAGGGTCAGATCCCGGTTCCGAAGGTCCCGGTGGCCCCCGAGGCCGCGGAGGACCCCGCAGCGGCCTCGGGGG
>CAYGST010000167.1:0-5821 GCA_964352415.1 uncultured Planctomycetaceae bacterium
CCGAACTCGCGCCCCTCGCCGACACGCTCCTGCCCGTCGCAGGCGGCTCGGCACGAGTCGCCCGCGAGAGGCTGCAGGCGCGGCTGCGCCGCGGCGACTTCCTTCTCGGCGCGGACCGGATCGAACTCAAACCGGGCGCCGTCCCCGACGACTGGTCGATCGACGAGGAGGTCGAGTCTCGCCTGGCCGCGCTCTCCCCTGCCGAGGTTCAACTGCTCGTCGCGCTGCATCTGTGCCGCGGACGCGCCTCCACCGAGGAGCTGCGCACGTTGCTGGGGATCGATCCGGTCGAGCTGGCCGCCAGCCTCGCGCGCCTCGGTCTCCTCGGCGAGCTCGCTCTGCAGGAGGGCGAGCGCGGAGAGCGGCGCGCGGTCGCGACACGGCACGCGTCGCCCGCGCTGCTGGACGCCATCGACGACCTGGTCCTGCGCGACCTCCACCGTCGGCTCGCGGACGGGCTCGAGAGTCGCGGGGCTGCCACTCCGCGGCTGCACCTGCATCGCTTCGCCGCTTCCCCGGGAGCGTCCGAGCGCTCCGCCGTCGAGGAACAGCTCGAACGGCTCGAAGCCCTCGGCCGCTGCGAGGAGCAGCTCACCCTCGCGGAGGAGCTGCAGGCGATCGCGGAGCGCCTCGCACCCCACGCGGCCCCCTGGGCGCGGACCGAGGTGGCCCGCGCGTGGACGCGCCTCGGGAGACTCGAGCTGGCCGAGGCGACGCTCGAGGGACTCGGCGAAGGCCTGACGCCGCGCGATGAAGGGGCGCGCGGGCGCGCGCTCGGTCGCATCGCTTACGAACGACGGGATCTGCCAGAAGCATCCCGGCGCTTCGCCGCCGCTCGACGTAGCGATCCCGACGACGGCGGCAACGCGCTCGCGCTCGAGTGCCACCTGCGCTTCGAGGAGCGCGACGACGCTGCGGTCGACGTCTGCCTCGCCGAGGCAGCGGCCAGCGACCGTGCGCTCGCACCTCGCTATCGCTTCACGCTCGAGACTCTGCGAGCGCTGACCGAGCAGCGACGGGGTCGCGTCGCCGACGCGCGCGAGTCCCTCGAGCGACTGGTTGGCGCGGCCCGTCGAGAGGGCGACCTCGAGCGCGAGGCCAAGGCGCGCCTGAACCTCGCGCTGCTTCTGCGACAGAACGGCGCCGTCGAGCACGCCGCCGAGCAGCTCGAGCGCGTTGTGCAGGTCGAGGAGGTGCGCGGACACTTGCCGGGATTGGCGCAGGCCCGAGCGATGCTGGGGAGCGTGCGCCGCAGCCAGGGGCAGCTCGAGGCGGCCGCGGCCCTGCTGCATTCGGCCCGTGAGCTGCGCGAGCGCTTGGGGGACTCGACTGGCGCAACCGCGACCCGTGGAATGCTTGGACTCGTGCAAGCCGACCGCGGCCTGCTCCGCGATGCGCTCGACGAGCTCGACGCGAGCGCGGCCGCGCTACGCAAGGTCGGGCGCAGCAGCGACGCCCTCGTGCTCGAGGCTCGCGCACGGGAGCTCCTCGCGCGTGTCGAAGCGAAGCCGCCGCGGGGAGCACAGCGCGAGGAGCCGCCCGCCGACCCGCGCATCCTGTCGGGCTGGGCGCGCGCGTCAGCGCTGTGGGGCGACGCACCCCTCGCCATCGAGTTCGTGGAGCGCTCGTTGAGCCTCGCTCGTCGGCTCGAGCACAGGGCCGCGATCGAGGAGGCGACGTTCCTCCTCGCCGCGCTGCGCGGCGAAGCGGTGGCCCACACCGGTCCCGGCGCACCTCCGCGGCTCTGTGCCGAGATCACCCTCGCGCAGCGCCTGCAGCTCGCGCCCGACGAACAGGATGGAGAAGCGGACCTCGAATTCGCACGCCAGCTCATCGGCGACGGACACCTGGACCTCGCCGGCCGGCTGGCGGTGCACATCGTCGCCGTCGCGGAGTCCCCCGAGCTGCGCAGCGCAGCGCTGACGCTCGCGGGCGGCGCGCTGACGGAGGTGGAGCGCGGCCTGACTCCGGAGCAGGGCGCCCGCGCGCGGCGCACACTGCTGGGGCGACCCGACCCGCGATCCGACGAGGTCGACACCTTCGAGGAAGCACGCGCGAGTGGCAGCGGTCACGACCACGATCTGCTCACGCTCCTGGACATCAACAAGCGGCTCGTCGCGCAGGAGGATGAGGCCTCGCTGCTGGGCAGCCTCGTCGAGAGCGCGCTCGCGGTCGCGCGCGCCGAGCGCGGCTTCCTGATCCTCGAGATCGACGGCGAGCTCGAGTTCGACGTGGCGCGTCACTCGCGCCGTGGAGCGCTGAGCGACCCCGAACTCGAGGTCTCGTCCTCGATCCTGCGGCGTGCGTTCGACGCGGGCGCGACGCTGCGGCTCTCGAACGCGAGCGCGGACCCGCTGCTCGCCGACGCGCCGTCCGTCGAAGCGCTCGAGCTGCGTTCGATCCTGGTCACCCCGTTCCAGGTGGACGAACGCGTACGGGGTGTGATCTACGTCGACCACCGCATCCGAGTCGGCGCGTTCTCCGAGCGGGCAGAGCAACTGCTCGAGCTCCTGGCGAGTCAAGCCGCGCTCGCCCTGCGCCAGATTCGCCGGCTCGAGGAGATCCGTGGGCTCAACGCCGAGCTCGAGCGACGAGTCAGCGACAGGGAGGCCGAGCTGCGCGACGCGCAGCGCGCGCTCGTCGACGCAGGCGCCGAGCTGCCCGTCGGCGAGCTCGTGGGCACCTCACCGGTCATGGAGACCGTGCGCGCGACCCTGCGGCGCTGCGCGCCCGCGGCGCTGTCCGTGCTCGTGAGCGGCGCGAGCGGAACAGGTAAGGAACTCGCGGCCCGCGCGCTGCACCGCCTCGGCGCGCGCAGCTCCGGTCCGCTCATCGCCGAGAACTGTGCAGCGCTGCCCGCCTCCCTGATCGAGTCCGAGCTGTTCGGCTACAAGAAGGGCGCGTTCACAGGGGCCGACCGCGACCGTGCCGGCATCTTCGAGCGCGCTGACGGCGGCACGCTTTTCCTCGACGAGATCGGCGAGCTACCGATCGAGCTGCAGGCGAAGCTGCTGCGGGTACTCGAGACGGGCGAGGTCCGGCGCATCGGTGACACGCGGGTGCTGCACACCGACTTTCGCCTGGTCGCCGCGACCAACCGCGACCTGCATCGCGAGGTCGCAGAGGGACGCTTCCGCGCGGACTTGCTCTACCGCCTCGACGCCCTGCGCGTGGAGCTCCCGACGCTGGCGGAGCGCGTCGAGGACGTGCCCGAGCTCGTCGAGCACTTCCTCGGGCTGGAGGCCGCGCGCGGCGGCCCGCGGCGTCGTGTGGCCCGCAGCGTTCTGAGCGCGCTCTCGAGGCGGGCGTGGCCCGGCAACGTCCGCGAGCTCTCGAACGAAGTGGCGCGACTGTGCGTCCTCTCGGAGACGGACCTGGACGACCCCGGGCTCGTTCGCGCCGCGCGGTTGGACTTGGGCCAGTCGACGGTCTCCACCGAGATCGTGCCCATCGCCGAGCTCGAGCGGCGCGCGATCCTCTCGGCGCTCGAGCGCACCGGCGGCGACAAGCGTCAGGCCGCGCAGCAGCTCGGGATCTCGCGCGCGAAGCTCTACCAGCGGCTGAAGCAGTGGAGCGAGGACGACGAGGGCTGAGCCGGGAGACGGGAGCGCGGCGCGGTCGGGTACGCTCTCGGCGCCATGATCGCCACGACGCTGACCGCCCTCTTGCCCACGCTCACGCTGTTCGCGAGCTCGCCCCGGCCCCTGCAGGACTCCCAGGAGCCGCTGCCCGCGCAGAACTTCCTGGCCACCTTCCCGGACGGCGTCGAGCGCCCCTGGATCGGGCCCGGCTTCCACGGCAATCGCCTGCAGGACTGGCGCCTTGCCGGCGGGCGGGTCGAGTGCGTGCAGAGCGCGACCGAGAAGCCCAACCGCGTGCTGCACGCGCTGACGGCCGCGATCGGGAGCGACCCGGAGTCGCTCGTGCTGTCGGTCCGTATCGGCACGGTCGACGAGGGCGCGCTGCCCGGCGCGGAGGCCTGGGGCGGCTTCCTCGTGGGCGCGGGTTCGCCGCAGATCGACCACCGACTGACCGCCCTCGTCCACCACCGCCCCGCCGAGGACGGCGGGATGATCGCGGCGGTCGACGGGGACGGACGCGCGGTGTTCCTCGACTTCGAGTCCAACGAGAAGGCAGGCAACTGGGGCGTCACCGGCGCGCTGGCGCCGAACGAATGTCGGCCCTTCGAGGGGCAGGTGCAGAGCGGCGCGGGCTTCGGCGCGACCCGCCCGGACGAGCTGCGACTCGAGCTCGACGCCGCGCGCGGCGAGGGCGGCTACCAGGTCACGCTGGTCGCCCGCGACGCCGCGGACGGTCGCGAGCTGTCGCGCGCCGTGCTCGCCGAGGTGCCGCCGGCGCGCATCGACGGCAGCGTCGCCGTCGTCTCGAACCGCGGGCCCGAGGGCAGCTCGAACGGCTTCTGGTTCGACGACCTCGCCGCGCGCGGAGACACGGTCAGCGCGCACCCCGAGCGCATGTTCGGGCCGTTCTGGACAGCGCAGTACACAGTCTCGCGCGGCGTGCTCAAGCTGACCGCGCAGCTCCCGCCGCTCGGCGACGCCTTCGCGAGCGAGGGCCGGCTCGAGCTGCGCGACGAGGAGGGCGGCTGGCGCGCGATCGAGGGCGCGACGCTGCAGCGCCCGTCGAACACGATGCACTGGCGCATCGAGGGCTGGAGCGCGGCTGAGCCGGTTCCGTACCGGCTCACGATCGAGCTGCCCGCGCAGGGCGAGTTCTCCTTCGAGGGCGTGATCCGCCCCGAGCCCGATGGCGACGTCGTGCTCGCCGCCTTCACCGGCAACAAGCACTTCACCGGCGGCATCCGCTGGAACCACGGCGGCGTCTGGTTCCCCCACGCCGAGCTCGTCGCCGCCGTCGCGCACCACGACCCCGACCTCCTGTTCTTCTCGGGCGACCAGATCTACGAGGGCGACCTGACGGGTGCGCAGCGCCGGCCGCTCGACACCGCGATGCTCGACTACCACGACAAGTGGCTGCGCTGGTGCTGGGCCTTCCAGGACCTGGTGCGCGAGCGCCCGACGATCTGCATCCCCGACGACCACGACGTCTACCACGGCAACCTGTGGGGCGCGGGCGGCCGCGCCGCGAAGAGCCAGGACGACGGCGGCTACACGATGCCGGCGGAGTTCGTGCGCATGGTCGAACAGACGCAGACCTCGCACCTGCCGGACCCGTACGACGCCACTCCGGTCGAGCAGGGCATCGGCGTCTACTACACGGACCTGCGCTACGGCGGGATCAGCTTCGCGATCCTCGAGGACCGCAAGTTCAAGTCGTCCGCGACGACGACCGTGCCCGAGGGCAAGGTCGTGAACGGCTGGTTCCAGAACTCGCAGTTCGACCCGCGGGCGATGGCCGACGTCGAGGGCGCGGTGCTGCTCGGCGAGCGCCAGCTCGCGTTCCTCGAGGACTGGTCCGGCGACTGGTCGGGCGGCGCCTGGATGAAGGTCGCGCTCTCCCAGACGATCTTCGCCAACGTCGCGACGATCCCGGGCAAGGCGACGTCGGGCTCCGTGCTGCCCGGGCTCAAGATGCCCGAGCCCGGCGAGTACCCCACGGGCTACAAGCTGGCCGCCGACACGGACTCGAACGGCTGGCCGCAGACGGGTCGCAACCGGGCGCTGCGCGCACTGCGCAAAGCGTTCGCGTTCCACGTCGCCGGCGACCAGCACCTCGGCAGCTTCATCCGCTATGGCGTCGATGCGTACGACGACGCAGGCTACGCGCTGTGCGTACCGTCGATCGCGAACACCTGGCCGCGCCGCTGGTTCCCGCCGGCGCCGGGCGAGGGTCGCAAGCC
>CAYGST010000167.1:5921-9025 GCA_964352415.1 uncultured Planctomycetaceae bacterium
CAGGGCCGCCTCGCTCCCATCGAGGTGCGTGGACTCGTGCAGCCCGTCGTCCAGCTCGTGCACGAGCCGACCGGCGAGGTCGTCTACACACGCCGGCTCGAGGGCGCGACCTTCACCGCGCCCGTTTTCGACGAAGGGCCGCACACGCTGCGCGTGGGCACAGGCGAGGCCGGAGGCTGGACCGAGCTGACCGGTCTCGAGCCCGCGGCCGAGGGCGCAGCGACGAGGGTCGTCGAGTTCGGGGAGGATTGACCCGGGCTGGCCCGGAGCCCGGAGCTACTCGACGGTCACGCCCTTCCAGAAGGCGTAGTGGCCCGCGATCTCCTTCGCGGCGTCCTTGGGCGTGGCGTAGAACCAGGCAGCGTCGGCGTTCTCCTTGCCCTCGACGACCACGGTCTTGTAGTTCGCCGTGCCCTTCCAGCCGCAGACGGTCGTCGTCTGGCTGTCCTTGAAGAACTGCGCCTCGAGGCTGTCCGCGGGGAAGTAGTGGTTGCCGTCGACGACGACGGTGCTGTCGCTCTGCGCGATCACCGCGCCGTTCCAGGTTGCTTTCTTCATGGCGAGGCGTTCGTTCGGGCGTCGGGGTCAGATGCGGAGCTCGAAGCGCTGGCGGTAGACCGGCACCTCGACGTTCTGGAAGCCCTTGCGGCGCAGGCGCGCGGCGAACTGGGCCGTCGCGTCCTCCTCGCCGTGGACGACGAAGAGCTGCTCGCAGGACGTCAGGTTGCCTTCGAGGTGCGCGAGCAGCTCCTCGCGATCCGCGTGCGCGGAGAGGCCATTGATGTGTCGCACGCTGCAGCGCACCTCCTGCAGCTCGCCGAAGAGGCGCACGGCGTCGTAGCCCTCGAGCAGGCGCCGCCCCAGCGTCCCCTGGGCCTGGAAACCGACGATCAGGATGAGGTCCTCGGGCCGCGCGAGGGTCTGTTCGAGGTGGTGCAGGATGCGGCCGCCCTCGCACATGCCGGAGGCCGAGATGATGATCCCGCTGCGGCGATCGTTCAGCGCCTTGCTCTCCTCGACCTCGGTGACCGCGCGCACGCCCGGGAAGTAGAACGGGTTGTGCCCACCATCGATCAGGGCGCGCGCCTCCTCGTCGTAGAGCTCCTTGTGCTTGCTGACGATCTGGGTCGCCTTGTTGGAGAGGGGCGAGTCGATGAAGATCTCCTGCGGCGCGATGTCGCCGTCGCGGATCAGCTGGCCGAGGAACCAGAGCACCTCCTGGGTGCGACCGACGGAGAACGACGGGATCAGGATCCGACCGCCGCGGTCCGCCAGCTCGAGCAGCGTCTCACGCAGCTCCTTCACGACCTCGTCGCGGTTCGGGTGCAGGCGGTTGCCGTAGGTGGACTCGGTGATCACGACGTCGCACTCGGGGAGCGGCGCGGGGTCGCGCAGGATCGGCAGGCCCTTGCGCCCCAGGTCGCCCGTGAAGCCGAGGCGCAGGCCCTTCTCGCCCCCGCTGATGTCGACGACGACCTGGGCCGAGCCGATGATGTGCCCGGCCTCGAGGAAGCTCGCGCGCACGCCGTCCGTCACCTCGAACGACTCGTCGTAGCCGACGCTCTGAATCAGCTCGAGGCTCGCCTCGACGTCCTTCATCTCGTACGGCGGCAGGAAGTACTTTCCGCGCTTGCGCAGGTAGCGCGCGTCGGAATCCTGGATGTGCGCCGAGTCGGGCAGCAGGATCCCGAGCAGGTCGCGGGTCGCGTGGGTGCAGTAGATCGGCCCGCGAAAGCCGAGCTTGACCAGCCGCGGAATCGAGCCAGAGTGGTCGACGTGGCCGTGGGAGAGCACGACCGCGTCGATCGACTCGGGGTCGAACTGCAGGTGCGTGTTCAACTTGTTCGCGATGTGGCGCGGACCCTGGACCATGCCGCAGTCGAGCAGGACGCGCTTCGTCCCGACGGTCAAGAGGTGGCGGCTGCCCGTCACCTGGCGGGCGGCGCCGAAGAACTGCAGCGAACACTCCATGTTGCGAACCTCCTCGATTCGTCGATCTGCGCTACTCGCCCGAGCCGGCCTCCGCGGTCAGCTCACGAACGATCATCACGATCATTGCGTCGCGGTTGATGAAGCGCCAGTCGAGGTGCTCGAACTCGCCGAGCAGGTTCTCGAGGCGCATCTCGTCCTGGGTCTTGCCGTCGGAGAGCGCCCCGGCGACCAGCAGCAGGCAGGACTCGACGCTCGTCTTGAGCGCCTCGATGTCCGCGCGCGTGCCGAGCGGACCGTGCCCGGGGATGAACTGCGTGTCGGCGTCGGTCAGCTCGAGCATGCGCTTGAGGTTCTTGACGTAGCCCTTCACGCTGCCACCGCTGTCGAGGTCGATGTAGGGGAAGCGGCCGTTGAAGCACTGGTCGCCGGTGTGGACGACGTTCGACGTCGTGAAGTGCACCATCGTGTCGCCGTCCGTGTGGCCGTTCGGCAGGTGCACGAGGCGGATCTCCTCGCCGTTGAAGTGGATCGAGAGGCCGTCGGGGTAGGTCACGACCGGCAGGCCCTCGGCGACCATCGCCTCGCCGCCCGTGGGCGCGAGCAGGCGAGCACGCACGTTCTCGTGCGCGAAGATCGTGGCCCCCGGCCCGAACACGGGGTTGCCGCCGGTGTGGTCGCCGTGGTGGTGCGTGTTGATCAGGTAGCGCGGCGCGCCGGAGTCGAGTCCCGCGCCCTTCGCGAGCCCGGTGAGCGTGTCCTGGATCCGCGGCGCGATGTCCGCGAACTGGTCGTCGACCATCAGCACGCCGTCGGGGCCGATCGAGGCGCCGATGTTGCCGCCCTTGCCCTCGATCATGTGCACGGGGCCGCTCACGCTCCGCGCGACGATCTCGACGTCCTGCGTGCCCGAGGGATTGAACGCCCAGCCGATGCCGAGGAGCGAGGCGAACGTGACGGGCAGGGCGAGGCGGAGGCGGTTCATGGCGATGAGAGGAGAGTCGGAGTCGGGAGGTGCGGGCGCGCCAGCGTAGCGCCTGGCGAGCGAATCGTAGTCGTCCGCGCGGCAGCGGGTAGGCCCTTCGGACGCCCGAGCGGCGCGTGACGTCCCTCGGGTCGCCCGCTCACGGCCCCACGCGGATCCCCCCACCCCCCAACTCCCCGCAACACCAGCC
>CAYGST010000168.1:0-9013 GCA_964352415.1 uncultured Planctomycetaceae bacterium
CCACAACTCGTTCGGACCGCCCCCTCCTCCGACCCGCATGCAAGACCGCTTCTCTTTGCGCTTCCAAAATGGCGAGCGCGAGGGCGACCGCGTCGCGATCACCGCGCCCCGTTTCACCCTCGGTCGGCGGCCCGGCAACTCCCTTCAACTCGACGACGCCAGCGTCTCCGGCCAGCACGCCGAGCTCCTGGTCGACGAGCAGGGCCTGTTGCTGCGCGACCTCGGCAGCACCAACGGAACCCGCGTCGGCGGCCAGAAGATCACCGAGGCGCGTCCCGCCCACGGCGATCGGATCGCCTTCGGCAGCGTGGAGGCGACCCTCGAGGACGCCGAGCTCGGTGCGGGCGGCCGCAGCGCCGCGGCGCCGGTCGCCGCGGCTCCCGCAGCCTCCGCGAGCGCGGCGGGCGAGGGCGTCGAGCGCATCAGCCTCGAGCAGGTGGCGCGCAGCGGGAAGGGCTCCAGGCTGGCGCTGATCGGCGTGGTCGTGCTCGTGCTCGTCGGTGGCGGCGTGGCCGCCTACCTGAGCTTCGGTGGCGGCGGCAAGCGCGCCGGCAAGCAGGCGCCGGTCGCCGTGGTCGAGGGCAACCTCATCGGCGGCGCTTCGTTCGAGGGCGACGACCTCGACACATCGTGGAGCGCCGACGAGTCGGCGCCGACCCTGTTCAACCCGTGGGGCGGCGCTGCCGCGAGCGGCGCCGACGGCGCGCGCGCCGCGCTGGCCGCCGGCGAGTGGGCCCTGTTGAAGAGCGAGCTCGCGAGTGTCTCCGCGGGCCGCGCGATCGAGCTGGGCGGCTGGCTGCGCGCGCGCGGCGACGCCGCTGGTCGCATCGGCATCGCCTTCCTCACCCCCGACGGCCCCGAGGGACAGCCCGGACGTCGCACGACGGCCTGGGGCCCTTGGATCCGTGACGTGAGCCAGCACCAGGAGGTGCGCTTCATCGCCGACGTGCCCCCGGGGGCCACGCGCGCCCGCGCGCTCGTCGAGGCGCGCGCCACGGCGAACGCCTCGGAGGGCGCGGATCAGGCCGACGCGAGCGGCAGCGTCGACGTGGACGACATCAGCCTGGTGAACCGCGGCGCGGCGGGGGACCCCGCCGCGAAGATCGGCGAGTACGCCCTGCGCCTCGGCGGCGATCCAGCGACGACCATCCACCTCACCAAGGTCAACAAGTCCCTCGTCGCGGGGCTGCGCGCCGAAGGCGCCGATCGGCTCCGCGATCATCCGTTCACCGTCAGCACCGGCGGCGGCGCGTTCCAGATCTCGGCGGGCGGCGCGAGCTCGCTCACGCTGCGCGTCGAGCCCGAGCAGGCGGCGGCCGGCCTGGCGACGATCGGACAGAGCGGCTTCGCCGAGCAGGGACCGGACTTCGAAGCGGAGGGCGTGACGAGCGTCCTGCTCGGCGGGGGCTATGACCTCGTCGCGCTCGAGTTCGACCGCCCCGTCCAGGTCACGGGCCGCGGCGTCGACGGGGCCGACCAGCTGCGCATCGAACACTCGGGTGGATTCCGGCTGCGCGTGGACTTCAATGACCAGCGCGCCCTCGCCGGCGACCTCGCCTTCGCGGCCAACAAGGCCGAGCAGGATGGACGGCTCGGCGAGTGCCTCGCGAAGTGGGACGAGCTCCTGCGGACGGCGCCGTACGACGCGGACCTCGTGCAGGAAGCGCGCGCGACGCGCTCGCGCATCGAGCAGTCCGGGCTGGTCGAGCTCGCCGCGGTGGAGGAGACCTTCGAGCAGGCGAACTTCTTCCGCCTCATCGATCTCTTCCGCCAGTGCCGCGCGCGCGCGGTCGCCGTCGGTGAGAAGTACACGGGCAGCGCCGTCGAGACCCAGGCCGGCGAGCTCGTGGCGCGCATCGACGAGTCGCTGGGCGGCCTCGAGACCGACCTGAACAAGGACGAGGTCGTGCGCCTGCAGGCCATCCATCGCGTGCTCGAGGTGACCGAAGCGAACACGCTGGCGAACGAGGTCGAGACCTACTTGAGAGAACGCTTCGGAGTGGAGAACTAGTCATGGCCCGCACGACCACCGGAATCGACGTCGGGCTCTCGACGGCGGTCCTCCTTCGAGGGCAGTTCAAGGGCGGCACCTTCCACGTCAGCGACTTCGCAGCGGAGCCCACGGGCACCGAGGACGTCGCGAAGGGCTGGGGCGCGCTCGATCCTGGCTTCAAGCCCACGAGCGCGCGCATCGGCTTGACCGGGCGCGACCTGAACCTGCGCTACGTGCGCGTGCCGCGCGTGCCCGACTGGCAGCTGCGCAAGCTGATGCGCTTCGAGGTCGAGGACGTCGGCGGGCAGACGGGGGAAGGCGTCGCGAGCGACTTCAACCTGCTGCCCGAGATGCCCGAGATCGACGGGGAGGACGTGGTCCTGCTCGCCATGGCGAAGGAAGGCCTGCTGGACAAGCATCAGGACGGACTGAAGGCCTGCGGTGGCTCGCTCGACGCCTTCTCGCCCAACGCGCTCGCGCTGTACAACGCCTGGCTGCGCTTCGGCGTGATCGAGGGCGACACGGTGATGGTGGCCAACATCGGCCACAACAACATCGACGTCATCATCAGCCGCGGGCCGGATCTGCTCTTCGCGCGGAACCTCGCCGGCGGCTCGCGCCTGTTCGACGAGGCGATCGGACAGCGCTTCGGCGTCTCGCTCGGCAAGGCGGAGGAGGTCAAGCTCCAGTACGCGACGCTCGACCCGTCCGCGCGCTACGAGAACTCGAACCAGGAGAAGGCCAGCCGCGCGATCGCGGGGGCCGCGGGCCAGCTTCAGAGCCTGCTCCAGTCGACGGTGCTCTTCTGCAAGAGCCAGCTGAAGATCCAGGGGCTCAAGATCGACCGCGTCGCGCTCTGCGGCGGGGGCGCCGCGCTCGACGGACTCCCGGCCTGGCTGGGCAACGCCATGGGCGTGCGCGTCGAGCTGTTCGACGCCTTCCGCATGGTCGAGACCTCTGGGCTCGACCCGGAGACGGCCGACCGCCTCGAGGAGTACAAGCTCGAGTCCGTGGTGGCGCTCGGGCTCGCGACGATGGCGTCGGACCCCGAGGCCTTCTCCGTCGAGATCCTCCCCGACTCCCTGAAGAAGCGCCGCGAGTTCTGGGGCGGCACCGCGTTCCTGGTCGCCGCCGGACTGCTCGGCGCGCTGTACCTCGGCTGGGAGGCGTACCGCCAGTCCGACCAGCTTGGCGGCATCGAGACCCAGGTCTCCAAGCTCTCGCGGGACCTCAAGCGCGCGCAGTCGACGCACCAGGAAACACTCGCCTTGATGGAACAGAACGGAGAGCTCGAGAAGGAAGCGCTCGAGTACCAGGCCCTGCTCGGTTCGGGCGAGCAGCTCGTCCGCACCCTCGAGGTGCTCGACGATCGCATGCCCGACGAGTACTGGCTCTCGCGCCTCGAGAGCCGCTGGAGCTTCGACGACGAGCTCGGAGTGGGGCGCGCGCTCGAGCGACCGATCCTGCACCTGGAGGGTCGAGCGAGGCAGGGCACCGGGCAGATGTCCGTGCTGCACGCGTCCTTCCTGGAGGCGCTGCGTGAAGAGCTCGACGGCGTGCGTATGAAGTCCGCGCCGCGCTTCGACGGCAGCTCGTTCGAGCTGGACCTGACGCTGCTCGCCATCCCGGAGCCCGTCGACGAGGACGCCGATCCCGGCACCGCAGGGGAGGACGAGTAGCGATGAACTTCGACGACTACTGGCAGCAGAACAAGCGCTTCGTGCTGACCGTTCTGGGTGGCCTGATCCTGTTCTGGATCGGGACCATGATGATCGACTCGTTCATCGGCTCCGACCTCCGCAGCAAGAAGCGCACGCGCACGACGCTCCAGAGCCAGCTCAAGGAGGAGCGCTTCCTGCCGCGCGACCTCGCGACGGCGCGCTCGCAGAACGAGGAGCTGGTCGCCGCGCGTGACGAACTCTCCCAGGCCCTGTCCTGGAGTTCGCGCCCCGAGTTCCGCCTCGATCCGAGCCGCGGCTCGGCGGGCAATCAGTACTTCGCGACCGCCCAGCGCGTTCGCGACGACCTGCTGCGGCGCGCCGGGCGGCGCAACGTTCGCATCGACCAGGACCTCGGGCTGCCCGCGCTGGCTCCGACGCGCGACGACGAGATCGAGCGCCACCTCGAGGCGCTGGACCTCGTGGAGCGCGTGGTCGGCGTCGCCATCGACGAGCGCGTCGAGCGCGTCGACGACATCGAGATCCGGCTCGACCCGAGCCTGCGCGGCCGCAAGGGCGTGGGCCAGGTGGAGCGAACGCGCATCAAGATGAAGATGATCGGAGAGTCCGCGCCGATGCTGCGCGTGCTCGCCGCGACCCAGTCGCCCTCGCTCGGGGCGTCACTCGTGATCGAGGAGCTGGAGATCGTGCCGGAACGCACCAAGACCGACGAGGTGCGCCTGGAGGTGCAGTTCCTCGCCCCGCGCGTCGCCGCCCCTGCGAGCGACGAGGAGGAGCTGTAGACCATGGCCATCCGACAGGAACAGATCGTCCTCGGCGGCGCGGTGCTGCTGCTCGGCTACCTCACGCTCACGAGCGGTGGGGACTCCGTCCGGCGCTCTTCGGGCAGCAAGCAGGTGCCCGACTTCGAGAATCACTACGCGCCCGACGTGTCGCTGGCGACGGCGCGCGCGCGCTCCTCGGACGACCTCGAGCGTGAGCTGTTCTCCGCCCCGACCGACACGCGGCCCATGCCGCTGCTCGTGTTCGAGGACCCGCCGCTCGAGCCGCTCGAGATGCTGCGCCCCGTGCCCGTCGCCGGGCCGAAGCCCGCGCTCTTCGGCAAGCTCCTGCGCGAGCCGAAGTCGGTCGAGCTCGTCGCGGACCTCTTCGTCATCGACGAGGGCGCCGATTCGGAGGAGGAGTCCGCCGAGGAGGAGTTCGCCGCCCCCGAGGAGCTGGACGAGAGCCTGATGACGGCGGAGGAGCGCCAGGCGCGCCTCGCCAGCCATAAGGCGAGCTACGACTGGGTCGACATCGGCAACCTGCACTTCGGCTACATCCAGAACAAGGACCGTTTCGGCCTCGCCCAGCGGGAGGACGAGCCGATTCAGTTCATCGAGGTCGACCCTGTCACAGGCTTGAACCGATACCCGGGCGACATCCCGTTCGTGTTCGAGCGCGAGCGCGTCGAGGACTTTGCCTTCGCCGACACGCTCGAGCATCGCATCGAGCTCGAGCGCATGGAGTTCGCCGGCGACGTGACCGTCGGCCAGTACACGAACCTGCTCGAGTTCGCAAACCGCTGCCTGCTCCAGCGCTACGAGACGCCGCGGGCGCTCGAGATCGCGGAGGAGATGTATCGCAAGGCCCAAGCGCTGACGACGGACGATCCCACGCCGACGCTCGGCCTGGCGGCGGTCGCGGAGGCGGGCTTCGACTTCGAGACGGCGTTCACGATCTACAACGAGCTGCGCGCCGGTAGGTACAGCGAGGACGCGCGCGTCCTCGCTCGCCTCGCGAACCTCGAGACGCGCTTCCGCCTGTTCGACCAGGCACGCGAGCACTTCGAGACCGCGGATCGATTCGGTCGCACCCAGTGGCTCGTTCAGTGGCACTACGGAAACTTCCTGCTGCAGCAGGACGAGGCGCAGGCGGCGGTCCAGCACTTGCGTCAGGCCGACAAGTTCCAGCCGACTCAGGCCGAGTACAAGGGCGTTCGCGCGATCATCCGCACGGACCTCGCCAACGCGCTCGTCGCGGTCGGAGAGCTCGACGAGGCGCGTGGGCTCTACGAGCGCGCGCTCCAGGCGGACGCCACGATGCAGCGCGCGAGCGCTGGCCTCCTGAACATCAACTACCTCGTCGGCACCGCGGACGCACCGAGCATCGAAGAGGGCGGCGGCGCCGGCTTCGAGCTCCTGATGGCACAGGGCCTGGAGGCGATCACGGCGCGCGAGTGGTTCGTGGCGCGCGAGCGCCTCGAGCTGGCCGCCGCCTCCGACCCGCTGCGCGCCTACGAGGCCTGGCGAACGCTCAGCTACCTCGCCGAGATCACCGGCAACCAGGGCGACGCGCAGGAGTTCATCGATCAGGCCGAGGCCAACGACCCGACCGACGTCTGGACGCTGATCCAGCGCGGCCGAATCCTCGCCCAGGGAGACGACATCGACGGCGCGCTCGAGTCCTTCTCGAAGGCGCTCGACTTCGAGCTCGACCTGCCCGACGCCCTGTCGGCGATGGGTGAGCTGCACCTCGAGCTCGGCGAGTTCGAGGCGGCCGAGCGCTACCTCGAACGCGCGACGGGGATCGACCCGCGGCTCGCTTCGGCGTACACGCGCCGCGGACTGAACGCGCTGCACCTCGAGCGCCCCGACATCGCGCGGGAGCACTTCGAGCAGGCCCTCGCGCTCGACCAGAGCGACCCGGTCGCGTCGATCGGCCAGGCCTGGTGCGCCTACATGGTCGGAGAGTCGACCGAGTCGAAGACGCTCCTGCGGGAGTTCGAGGACTCGCGCCGCGCGCTCGGCGAAGAGGACCCGTACCGCGTCTACGCCAACGCTCAGATCGCGCGCATCGGCGACTGGGAGGAGAAGGTCGTCTGGACGGACCGCTTCGAACGTCAGGACATCCTCAACGGCTGGCTGACGGACGAGGTCCAGGACACGAAGGTCTTCCTGCGTGACGGCAAGGTCGTCATGGAGGGCACCTTCGACAAGCCAGGGCGCACGCGCCTCAAGCGCAACTACACGGCGGGCGACTTCGTCGCGATGGAGGTCAAGCTGACCATTCGCTCGGGCAGCTCGGTGCGCGCCGGCGTCTTCGTGGCGATCGAACAGCGCCGCGGCAACCGCTCGACGAACCTGACGACGGCCGAGGTCACCCTCTCGCGTCACGGCCAGGACAAGACGCCGCAGTTCCGCTCGATGCGCCGCGGCCAGGAGGACGACCCGTTCATCGACTCGAACCTGTTGCCCTGGCGCGACGACCAGGAGGTCGTGCTGCGCCTCGAGCGCTACGGGGAGTCGGCCAAGACGGCCTTCCGCGTCACCCTGGACGGCGTCCCGATCGCGGATCGCCTGCCGATGCCGGCGCTCGGCTCCACGACCCGCGAGATCGTGGTGGGCGTGTTCGCCGACGGCGAGCCCGGCCGCACCGTCAACGTCGAGATCGACGACGTCGAGATCATCAAGCGCGAGCGCTAGAGGACGACATGCTGCAACGACGCCACTCCCGATCGGACCGCGCGGGCTTCTCGCTCATCGAGCTGCTCGCCGTGATGGTCATCCTGTCCATCCTCATGACGTTCCTCGCGTTCCGCCTCGGGGCGCTGGGCGGAGCTGCCAAGCAGGAGACGACGCGCTCGTTCCTCCAGCAGGTCGCGCTCGCCGCGAACACCTACGAGACGGAGATGGGGGACTACCCGACGAGCTCGTGGAAGGCCGACTGGGGCCCCACGCCGAACAAGCAGAACCTCGGCGGCGAGGCGCTCTGCGTCCAGCTCTGGAGCAAGGACTACGGAGGTTCGGGCATCTCGGACGACAAGCTGATCAACATGGACGGCGACGAGGCCAAGAAGAGCCTCACGACCCACGGCAACAACGACCTGTTCGAGCTGCGCGACGCCTGGGACAACCCGATCGCGTACTTCCACCGCCAGGACTACAGCCGCGAGGACGTCTACCTGACCCTCGACGAGGAGGGCAACCTCGACACCTCGCTGGTGAAGGCCGTCAAGAACCCGAAGACCGGCAACTACTTCAATCCGCGCAGCTACCAGCTGATCTCCGCTGGTGAGGACGGCCTCTTCGGCACGAAGGACGACCTCTACAACTTCACCGTGGAGCGCGAGGACTAGACAGCAGCATGCGCACTCGGGCAGGCAGACGGCGGGGGAGCGAGCGGGGTCGTCGAGGGATGACCCTGATCGAGCTCATGCTCGTCATGGGCCTGCTCGCGCTGCTGCTCGGCTTCGGCGTCGGGGCGATCTCGTCGATCGACGTCGGCTCCTACGGCTCCGGCAGCCTCGTGCGCAGCGTGCTGCGCTCGGCGGGCAACTGGAGCCGCGCGCGCCAGGCGCCGGCGCGCGTTCGCATCGACGCGGCGACCGGTCGGATTTCGGCGGAGGGCCTGGCCGTCATCGGGACCTGGCACTTCGAGTCGCTGCCGCCGAAGGCCGCCTTCGGCCTGAACGGCCAGGTGATCGACGCGGAGCTGGTCGACGACGGCTACGTCGGCAAGGCGCTCAGCTTCCATGGCGCACCCGACGGCGCGCGCTACGAGTCGCCCGTCCAGACCGACCCGGCCTTCGGCCTCGACCAGGGCTTTCAGATCCAGCTCGCGCTGCGACCCGAAGCGATGCGCCGCGGCGCGCTGCTGCAGCTCGGCGGCTCGCTGAAGGTGGAGGCCACGAACCGCCTCGGCCTGAAGGTCACGCTCGCCACGCAGCGCTTCGACGACGAGACCGGTGAGGTGAAGACCGCCGGCCGCGCGTCGCTCGACACGCCCACCGGCGTGCTCGCGATCGACGCCTGGAACCGCGTGCTCATCACGTACGACCGCGCGCGCCTCGAGGTCTGGGTCGAGGGCATCCTCGTCGCCGCCGTGGACGAGGAGGGCGACGTCGAGAAGGTCGCCGGTCCGATGGTGCTCGGTGGCGGCCAGCGGCCGTGGCCGGGCTCGATGGACAACCTCGTGATCAGCGGCGTCGGCGCTCAGGAGGAGATCGTGTTGCCCATGGGCGTGCAGTTCGCGCCGGAGACGATGGCGACGATCGCCTTCGACGCGGACGGGGGCCTCGATCGCAGCTTGCACGACGAGCCGGTCCTGATCGGCCTCCAGTACGACGACGGACGCACGGAGATCGTGCGCGTGAACCTCTACGGGACGGTGGAATGAGACCTCGACGATCGATCTCGAACGCGCGCGGGGGCTTCGCCCTCGTGACGGTCGTCCTGGTGCTCGCGGCGCTCCTGCTCCTGTGCACGCCGTTCCTCCTGACCGCGCGCAACGCGGATCAGGCCAGCCAGCAGCTGTTCAACCGCGCGCAGGCGCAGATCGCGCTCGACAACGCCTCGACCCA
>CAYGST010000169.1:0-2957 GCA_964352415.1 uncultured Planctomycetaceae bacterium
CGCGCGCCTCCCCCCCGTTCCCGGCGCGCGCCGGGAACGGGGGGGAGGCGCGCGGGGTTCGGCCCGAAAATGCGGCGAAGACGATACTCTCTGGCCCGTGATTCGGGCAATCCCGGGCGGCCGATGCAGGTGTGAAAATCCCCGGGTGGGGCGGGGGCTCAGTCCTCGTAGAGGCCCTGCTCCTCCTGCATCGTGACCTTGTTGACGGAGACCTCGAAGTTGGCGCCCAGGTAGACCCGGCGGACCTCGGGGTCGCTGACGAGCTCGTCGCTGGTGCCTTCGCGCAGGATGTGGCCCTGGTGGATGATGTAGGCGCGATCCGTGCTCTGGAGGGTCTCGCGGACGTTGTGATCCGTGATCAGGATGCCGATGCCCTGCTCGCGCAGCTGATGGACGAGCATCTGGATCTCGTGGACGTTGATCGGGTCCACGCCGGCGAAGGGTTCGTCCAGGAGCAGGACCGAGGGCCGCGTGGCCAGCGCGCGGGCGAGCTCGAGGCGCCGTCGCTCGCCACCGGAGAGGGTCGAGGCGTCGTTGTGGCAGAGGTGGTCCAGTTCGAGGTTCTCGAGGATGCGGTGCATCTCGACGATCCGCTCCTTGCGGGAGAGCTTCATCGTCTCCAGGACGGCCAGCACGTTGTCCTGGACGTTCATGCGCCGGAAGATGCTCGTGTCCTGGGGCAGGTAGCCCATCCCCAGGCGGGCCCGCCTGAACATGGGCAGCTTGGCGCAGTCCTTCCCGCGCAGGATGACCTGTCCGGAGTCCGGCCGGATCAGGCCGACGGTCATCCGGAAGCTGGTGCTCTTGCCGGCGCCGTTCGGCCCCAGCAGGCCGACGATCTCCCCGGCGTGGACGTTGAAGTAGACGCCGTCGACGACGCGGCGGCCCTTGAAGGCCTTCTGCAGGCCCGTCACGTCCAGCAGCAGCTCACCCTTGGCGATCTCCCCCGGTTCTCTCATCGACGCGTCTTCCCCATGGGGCGGATCCTAACGTGCCGGGGCCACAATCCTAAGTTGGAAGGCGGCACGGACTTCGAGCGGTTCAGGGAGAGCGAAGCGCAGCCCTTGGAGTCGTGCTTCACCGCGATTTCACGCGGACCAAGAGCGGGAAGCGAAGGGCTGGCAAGCCCGGGCCGCCAAAAGACTCGTGTGGACAACTGGTGGAAAGAATGCAGGCGCCGACTCGGGGACGTCCGCTCGTCGAACGCGCCCTCGCTGCGCGACTTACGGAGGCGAGGAATCCCTCGATCCGACTTCCCCGCCCTAAGCGCCGCGTGGGCGAAGACTTGCGATACCAGGTCGCATTGCTGTCCCTGAATGGGGCGGATACCCGGGGGGAGTAGAAGGCAACGGTCCGCGCTTGACAGGTCTGGCTCGGACGCCGTTTCGAGCGCGTCGGCCGTGTGGACAACCTGGGGAGCCGAGTTTGCCGGATGGCAGGAGGGGCTCATCTTCCCCTGGGCGGCCTTCAACCTCCCTTCGACTTGCCGATTGGGGCCTCCGCTAGAGGCCCGGCTCGCTAGTGCACCCAGGCGAGGCGCCAGAGCTTGAAGCTCGGCTTCATCGGCCAGAAGACGACCACCGCGCGGCCGGTGACGAGCTCGCGGGGCACGAACGAGACGGCCTCGGGCGTGAGGCGCTCGGCCAGGTTCGCCTTGAAGTTGTGCATCTCGCCCCACTCGTCGCGGAACCACATCTCCGGGCCTCCGGGGAGTCCCTGGACGATCTGCGGGTTCTCGTTGTTGCCGCGGTGGTTGCCGCGCAGCACCTCGCCACCGTCCTTGGGGTAGCGGTAGCGCTCCAGGCTCCACTCGCGGGCGTCGCTCGAGTCCTGGGTGTTGTCGCCGAGCATGACGTAGTGGTCCGCGGGGATCTGCCACTCGTCGCGCGCCATCGAGTCGCCGAGGTAGTAGATGTCGCGGTAGACCGCGATGTCGTCGAAGTCGGCGCCCTCGCCCTCGACGTGGATCGTGATCGAGCTGCGCTGGTCGCTGGCGGGCGGGATCTCCAGGGTCAGCACGACCTCGCCGTCGATCTCGAGCTGGAGCAGGTCGTCCATGTTCTGCACGGCGAAGTCGACGGAGTCGCCGGCGGAGAGGCGCCAGGGCTCGTCCAGCTTGACGCGCTCGTCACCGGTCAGGCGCGAGACGCGGCCCGTGTCGTCGGCGGCGATCGCCGGTCGGGCGTCCGCGTCCGCGGCGGGGCCGGGCAGGATGAAGGCGTAGCCGCGCGTGCCCTCGCGCAGCTCGATCATCACGCGCTCGAGGCCGGCGAGCGCCTCGACCTCGCCCTCGACGCGCAGGTCGCCGACGGGCTTCTGCGACGAGAAGCGGTTCGTGCGGATCGCGCGTCGCACCGTCAGCGGGTAGCCGTGGCGGTAGTCGTCCATGATCGCGCCGCTCGGCGGGTAGCGCAGGCTCCCGTTGCCGCGGGCGACGACCTCACCTTCATCGACGGCCCAGCTGCGGGCGCCACCGAGCGCCTTCCAGCCCGGCAGGTCCTCGTGGCCGACGTAGAGCGGCTTCCAGGTCTCCTTCTGCACGGGCTCCGGTCGGCGCAGCACGGACCACTCCGAGGTCGCGTCCGGACGGTTCCAGAGGTCGCCGTTCTCGATCTTCAGCTCCTCGGGGCCGACGCCGACCATGCGCTTGATGAAGTTCTTCGAGAGGTCGAGCGGGTACTTGAAGACCGTGACCTCCCAGCGCTCGGGGTCGCGGTAGTGGTACGAGAACTTGTCGACGAGGATGCGGTCCTTGATCGCGGTCTCGTCGTTGCCCATCAGCGTGGGCTGCATCGAACCGGTCGGGATCTTGTAGGCCTCGACGATGAAGTACTTCAGCATCACGGCCATGATCACCGCCATGGTGATCGCCTCGATGTTGTCCCGCCAGGGGTGCTTCGCCTCGTCGGCGTTCGTGTCCGCTGCGTTCTTGTCGGCCATGACGTCGAGGAGAGTAC
>CAYGST010000169.1:2967-8940 GCA_964352415.1 uncultured Planctomycetaceae bacterium
GCCGAGGACGGCCAGGAAGGCTTTCTGCGGGATGTCGACGTTGCCGACCTCGCGCATGCGGCGCTTGCCGGCCTTCTGGTTCTCGAGCAGCTTGCGCTTGCGGGAGATGTCGCCGCCGTAGCACTTCGCGGTGACGTCCTTGCGCAAGGCGGCGATGCTCTCGCGCGCGATGATCTTGCTGCCGATGGCGGCCTGCAGGCGCACCTCGAACAGGTGGCGGGGGATCTCCTTGCGCAGCTTCTTCAGGATCGCGCGGCCGCGGTGCTGGGCCTGCGACGAGTGGCAGATCGACGAGAGCGCGTCGACCTCGTTCGTGTTGACGAGCACATTCATCTTCACGAGGTCGTCTTCCTTGTAGTCGACGATCTCGTAGTTGAGCGTCCCGTAGCCGCGCGTCGCCGACTTCAGCTTGTCGTAGAAGTCGTAGATGATCTCGGCCAGCGGGATGTCGAACGTCAGCTGCACGCGCGTCGGCGAGAGGTGCTCCTGGCGGATGAAGATGCCCCTGTGATCGATCGAGATCTGCATCAGCGCGCCGATGTACTCGGACGGCACCATCATGTTGGCGCGCGCGATCGGCTCGAGCAGCGCGTCGAACTTGTCGGGGCCGGGCAGCGCCCCGGGCGAGCTGATGTCGGTGATGGTCCCGTCGTGCTGGCGGATCTTGTACGTCACTGACGGCGCGGTCTGGATCATGTCCAGGTCGTGCTCGCGCTCGAGCCGCTGCTCGATGATCTCCATGTGGAGGAGGCCGAGGAAGCCGCAGCGGAAACCGAAGCCGAGGGCGTCGGACGTCTCGGGGAAGTACGAGAGCGAGGAGTCGGAGAGGGCTAGCGTCTCCAGCGCATCACGCAGCGTCTCGTAGTCGCCCGGGCTCGTCGGATAGAAGTCGGCGTAGACCATGTGGCGAGGCTCCTCGTAGCCGGGGAGCATCTTCACCTTGGGGCCCTTCGCATGGCTCAAGGTGTCGCCGACGCGTACGTCGCCGAGGCGCTTGATGTTGGAGACGAGGTAGCCGACCTCGCCAGCCGTCAGCTCTTCGCACTTCTTCATCTTCGGCTCGAAGCGGCCGATCTCGAGCGCCTCGTAGTCCGTCTCGGTGCCGAGCATGCGCACGAGGTCGCGGCGCTTGAGCGTCCCGTCGAAGAGTCGCAGGTAGACGATGATGCCGCGGTACTCGTCGTAGACGGCGTCGAAGATCAGCGCGCGCAGGGGGTTCCCACGGTCGCCCTCGGGCGCGGGGATGCGCTCGACGACGCGGTCGAGTACCTCCATGACGCCCTTGCCGGTCTTCGCGGAGATGCGCAGCGCGTCCGTCGCCTCGAGCGCGAGGCTGTTCTCGATCTCCTCGCAGATCTCGTCGGGTCGCGAGTGCGCGAGGTCGACCTTGTTGAGGACCGGCACGATCTCCATGTCCTGCTCGATGGCGAGGTACGCATTCGCGACCGTCTGCGCCTCGACGCCCTGCGACGAGTCGACGAGCAGGACCGCGCCTTCACAGGCCTGCAGGCTCTTCTCGACCTCGTAGTTGAAGTCCACGTGGCCCGGCGTGTCGATCAGGTTGAGCTGATAGCGCTCGCCGTCCTTCTCGTGATAGATCGTGACGGCGTGGGCCTTGATGGTGATGCCGCGCTCACGCTCGAGGTCCATGTCGTCGAGCAGCTGCGCGCGCATGTCGCGCTGCAGCACGGAGCCGGTGAGCTCGAGCATGCGGTCCGCGAGCGTCGACTTGCCGTGGTCGATGTGCGCGATGATCGAGAAGTTGCGGATGTATTTCGTGTCCACGGTTGCTGCTCAGACTTGTTGCGCCAGGAGGTCTCTCAGGCGATCGGCGAGCTCGCTCAGAGCGCGGCCGCGGTGGCTGACGTCCGCCTTCTCGGCGGGCTCCAGCTCGGCGAAGGCGCGGCCGCAGGCCGCGTGGCCGTCCTCCGCGAACTCGAAGAGGGGGTCGTAGCCGAAGTCGCGCGTGCCGCGCTCGGCTTCGAGGATCACGCCGCGGCAGGTGCCCTGCAGCGCCGCGGCGATCGTGCCGTCGGGGCGCGCGAGCGCCAGGGCGCAGACGAAGCGCGCGCCGCGCGACCCGCGGGGAACGCCGGCCATCTCGCGCAGGAGCTTCGCGTTGTTCGCGGCGTCGTCGCCGTGCTCGCCGGCGTAGCGCGCGCTGAAGACGCCAGGCGCGCCGCCGAGGTGGTCGACCTCGAGCCCGGAGTCGTCGGCGAGGGACCACTTGCCCGTCGCGACGGCGGCTGAGCTCGCCTTCTTCGCGGCGTTGCCGGCGAAGTCGGGTCGATCCTCGACCACGTCCGGAATCCCGCCGACGTCCGCGGGCTTCAGGAGCTGGATCCCGAGCGGACCGAGGAGCGCGTCGAGCTCCTTCAGCTTCTTCGGGTTCCCGCTCGCGAGCAGGAGTTGTGCGGGCGTCTCGCTCACGGGGTCAGCGGGACTGGAGCGCGGCCTTCTGGGCCGCGAAGATCTCGTTGCAGGCCACGTGGCCCTGCTCGAGCATCGCGTCGAGCGCCGCGCGCGAGAACGGCGCGCCCTCGGCGCTGCCCTGGACCTCGATGAACTCGGCCTTGTCGGTCATGACCAGGTTGAAGTCCACTTCGGCCGTGCTGTCCTCCCTGTAGTCGAGGTCGCAGACCTCCATCCCGTCGACGCGGCCGACGGAGACGGCGGCGAGCTGCCCGACGAGCGGCCAGCCGCGCAGGATGCGCTTCTCGTCCATCGCGGTGAGCAGGTCGTGCAGCGCGACCCAGGCGCCGCTGATCGCCGTCGTGCGCGTGCCGCCGTCGGCCTGCAGCACGTCGCAGTCGATCCAGATCGTGCGCTCGCTCATCTGCTTGAAGTCCATCACGGCGCGCAGGCTGCGCCCGATCAGCCGCTGGATCTCCACCGAGCGGCCGTCGACGCGCCCGCCGCGATCGCGCGACTTCCGCGTGTTCGTGGAGGACGGCAGCATCGAGTACTCGGCCGTCATCCAGCCCCGGCCCTTGCCCTGCAGGAACGAGGGCACCCCGTCCGTGTAGGTCGCGGTGCACAGGACGCGGGTCTCGCCGAAGCAGGCGAGGACCGAGCCGGGGGCGGTGTTCGTGAATCCGCGCTCGAAGCGGAGGGTCCGCATCTCGCCGGGGGCGCGTCCGTCGTGTCGGGTCATGGGGCTCTTGGAGGGTTCGGCGGGGGGCCGGAAGCCGCGCAGTATAGAACGGTCGGACGGCGCCCGAGCGCCGGCGGGGGTCATTCCGCGCTCGCGGGCGCTATCCTCATCCCCGTCCGTTCCTCTCCGACCCCAGACTCCCGTGAACCGCACCGTCCTCACTGCCGTCCTCGCCACGGCCTTCGCCGCCTCCTGCTCCAACCAGCCGCGTCAGGCGGAAGCCCCCGAGGGCAGCTCGACCAGCGCGCCTGCGGCGCCCGCGGACGCGACTCATCAGGGCGCGGGAGAGGTCGACCTCACCGCGACCGCCGGCGGCCTCGTCGGCACCGTCGCGGAGACCATGGACGCGGGCGGCTACACCTACGTCCGCCTCACCACGCCCGACGGCGAGGCCTGGGCGGCTGGCCCGGGCACGCGCGTCGCCGTCGGTCAGACCGTGCAGGTCTCGAACCCGCAGGCGATGCCGGGCTTCCACAGCCCGACCCTCGACCGCACCTTCGACAACATCTGGTTCGGCTCCGCGCTCGTGGGCGTCGCCGCCGACGAGGGCGCGGCGACCGCCGCCGAGGCCCTCCCGACCGGCTCGTCCGCCGCGCCCGCGGGCGCCAGCGTCGCGGGCAGCGTCGCGCGCGCCGAGGGCGGCCAGACCGTCGAGGAGCTGATCGCTGGCAAGGACGCCTGGGTCGACAGGCCGATCCTCCTGCGCGCCGAGGTCGTCAAGTTCACGCCGGACGTGATGGGCAAGAACTGGCTGCACGTCCAGGACGGCACGGGCGGCGAGGGCACGAATGATCTGACGATCACCACCCAGGCGAAGGTCGCCATCGGCGACGTGGTGCTCGTGAAGGGCACGCTCGTCGCGGACAAGGACTTCGGCTACGGCTACGTCTACGCGCTGATCGTCGAGGACGCCGAGGTCACGCAGGAGTAGCGCGGGGGCTACGGCAGTCGGATGACCGACAGCGTGCCGTCGACCTCGTTCGTGACGTACAGCGAGTTCCCGTGCTCGCGCATCACGATCGGCTGAGCGCCGGTCCGGATGCGCGCGTCCACGCGCCAGGTCGCGAGGTCGATGCGCGACAGCGTGTCGCCACCCGCGTTGTTGACGTAGGCGTAGCGCCCGTCGCCGGGGATCCCGACCGCGAACGGGTCGGGCCCGATGCCCTCCTCGATCGTCAGCACGACCTCGTGGGAGATGGTGTCGATCACGGCCACCGAGCTCGAGTCGCGCAGCGCGACCAGGTAGAAGCGCCCGTCGAGGGTGACGTCGCCGCCCTGCGGGACGTCGTCGAGCGGCACGGTGGCGATGCGGCGGCTGGTCTCGAGCTCGAACACGGCGACGGCCC
Organism: uncultured Planctomycetaceae bacterium; assembly: GCA_964352415.1. Taxonomy (GTDB): domain Bacteria; phylum Planctomycetota; class UBA1135; order UBA1135; genus JABACD01. The sequence goes on from CAYGST010000169.1 coordinate 7,468, forward strand.
GCTCCTCGTACAGCGGCACGAACAGCTGGCGCGCGTCGATGCGGATCTCGCCTGGATACGGGCGATCGCCGACCTCGAGGGTGCGCTGGACCCGGGGCGGCCGGCCGCCGATCAGGGCCGCGCGATCCGCGCGCTCGCACACGATCCAGGCCGCTTGCGCCGCCTGGCGGACGTTGAACAGCGAGGGCCCGTCGCCGACCTCGAGCGACCCGAGCGGCTCGCCCGTCGCGCGGTCGAGCCGCAGCACGGTGCTCCGGCTGAACTGCGGCACGAGCAGCTCGTCCCCGACGACGCGCACGTCCAGCGGCACCCCGGGCGCGTCCAGGCGAAGCTCGCGTTCGAGGGTCTCGAGGTCGAGCCGAACGACGGCGTCCTCACCGGAGACCGCGACGTAGACCTTCCCGTCGGCGAAGCCCATCCCGTGCGGCGCGAGCCCCACCGGCACGGAGCGGTCGGCGACGAGGTCGAGCACGGGAGCCGCGGGCTCGGCGGGCTCCCGGCTCGCGCACGCCGCGGCGAACAGGACGACGGCGATTGAACGGGCGACGGAAGGCAGGCGCGAGCTGTGCATGGGGCGAATAGCGTTCAGGGCCGATGGGGCCCGACCAGTCCACCGACCCTGGCCCTGCGCGTCCAGTCACCCCTCGAGCGGCGTCGCGCGCTGCGGCCCTGCGGCGCTCAGTCGAGCGCCTCGACCGCCTGCACGAACTCGATCGGGACGTGTTCGACGGAGTCGTCGGTGAGGCGCAGTTCGAGGCCGTCGTTCAGGCTGAGGCCGGCCAGCACCCCGACGTGCGTCTCCTTGCCGACGCGCGCGCGGACGGGCATCCCGGCCAGCCCGGTCGCGGCGAGGTAGTCGTCGGCCAGGCGCCGGTGTTCGCCGCGGACCTGCTCCAGCCGCGGGCCGAGGCGCGTCAGGACGGCGTCGGCCGCCCCGTTGCAGGTGGTCTCGAGGTCGAGCACGGCGAGGCTCGTCACCGCGCGCTCCGCGAGCAGCTCCCGCGGGAAGTGGCGCTGGCGCACGTTCATCCCGATGCCGAGGACGTAGTGCGGCTGGGCGAGGTCGAGCCCGCGGGTCTCGGTCAGGATGCCGCACAGCTTCGCGCCGCCGACGAGCACGTCGTTGGGCCACTTGAGCTTCGGCATGCGCTCGCCGAAGGGCGGCAGCCCGAGGTCGTTCAGCGCCTCCACCAGCGCGAGCCCGGCGGCGATCGTCAGCGCGGCCGGCTTGTACGGCGGCGGCTCGGGCAGCAGCACGACGGAGAGGTAGAGCCCCTCGTCGGGCGCGCTGTGCCACGGCTTGCCCTGCCGGCCGCGCCCGAGGGTCTGCCCGCGCGCGACGTGCACGTCCCCGTGCCGCGCCGAACCCTCCTCGATCGCGGCGAAGGCCCGCTCGTTCGTCGAATCGACGACGCCGTGCTGGAAGCGTTGGAAGTTCACGCGGTGAGCGTAGCGATCGCGCTCGTCTGGCTC
>CAYGST010000170.1:0-8921 GCA_964352415.1 uncultured Planctomycetaceae bacterium
TTCTGCGGGGCGCTGTTGGCGGAGGGCCGGGGGTGGCGGATGACCGGCGAGGGGGGCGGGATGGCTCTCGCGGGGGTGGGGGGGGGGGTGCTGCGCCGGCCGCGCCCGCTCGTGACGGCGCCGCTGTTCGTGCTCTACCGAGCCTGGACGGAGCGCAGCGTGCTGGCGCGCGCGGCGTGGGCGTTCCTCCGCGGCCAGCGCGTTCGAGTGCGTCCGTTCGTCCTGGTCGTGCACCGCTTCATGGACTCGGCGGAGCTCGAGACCGAGCTCGGCCAAGAGCGGCTGGCGGCCTGCGCCTTCCGGGTTCCCGTCGATCGAGGAGGTGGAGTGATGGAGATGGTTTCCATGTGCGAGCTCAACGGAAGTGGACTGCGCTCGGAGCTGAACGCGGCCGATCGTGCGCGACTGCGTACCCGGCTGGGCGTCGACCGCGAGGAGGTCGTCGCGTGAGCGATCGGCTGTTCGGATCTGCAGCGCGGCCGCTCCGCGGACTGCGCCCCGCCCTGTTCGCGCTGCTGTGCTTCCTGGCGGGTGGCTGCCGGACGATGCGGTCGCCGATGACGCCTCCGATGGCGGAGGAGGCTTCGGCAGGCGTCGATGCGCACGACTTCGCCGAGGTGCTCGCGCGCCACGTCGATGACGAGGGCCGCGTGGACTACGCGGCGCTGCGCGCCGAGCGCGCTCCGCTCGATCGCTTCGTCGCGTGGCTCGCCGCCGTCGGTCCGCGCACGCGCCCCGAGCTCTTCCCGACGGAGGAAGACCGCCTGGCCTACTGGATCAACGCCTACAACGCGCTCGTCCTCTTCCAGGTCGTCGAGCGCGAGGGCCTGACGTCGGTCGGCGCGATCAAGGGGCGCTTCTTCTGGTGGACCTGCTTCGAGATCGACGGCGGCCAGCTCAACCTGCTGGACCTGGAGAACGAGGTGATTCGCGGGCGCTTCGACGAGCCGCGGATCCACTTCGCGCTCAACTGCGCGAGCGTGGGCTGTCCGCGACTGCCGCGCGAGCCGTTCGAGGCCGCGCGACTCGAGCAGCAGCTCGCGCGCGAGATGGAGTTCTTCCTGCGCGAGGCGCGCAACGTCGCGGTGGAGGGGGGCGAGGTCGTTCTGAGCGAGCTGTTCGAGTGGTTCGCCGAGGACTTCGGCGGCGACCCCGTGGCGTGGATCCGCGCGAACGGGCCGCCGCTCGAGCTGCCGCCGGACGCCGCGGTGCGCTACCGGCCCTGGGACTGGTCGCTGAACGACTCGATGCGTTGAGGTCGGGCGAGTCCAGCCCCGGAATCTGCAGCGTGGGGTAGGCTTCGGCGCATGTCCCGCCCGCTCCGTCCGCTGCTGCTGCCCGCGCTGCTCGTCCTCGCCGGGCTGCTCGCCTACTCCGGCACGCCCGACGGGCCGTGGGTCTACGACGACGTCGCGACGATCCCGAACAACTCGACGCTCGAGAGCTTCGAGGCGAGTCTCCACCCGCCGGAGGGCATCACGACCTCCGGGCGTCCCGTCCTCAACGTCTCGTTCTGGTTCAGCCGCGCGGTGGGCGGCCTCGACACGTCGAGCTTCCGGCTGTTCAACCTGCTCGTGCACCTGGCCTCGTCGCTCCTGCTGTTCGGCCTGGTGCGCCGGACGCTCGAAGGCGGCCTCGTGTCGGAGCGGGTGCGCGAGAATGCGCGCGGTCTCGCGTTTGTCGGCGCGCTCCTGTGGGTCGTTCACCCGCTGCACACGCAGTGCGTCACGTACATCGTGCAGCGCGCCGAGTCGCTGATGGGCTTCTTCTTCATCGCGACGCTGTACGCGGCCGTGCGCAGCTTCGAGGGGGCGCGCCACCGGCTCTGGACGGGCGTCGCCATCGGCGCGTGCGCGCTCGGCATGGGGACGAAGGAGGTGATGGTCGCTGCACCGCTCGTGCTGCTCGGCCTCGACTGGACCACGCGACCCGGAGCGCTGCTCGAGAAGCTGCGCGCGCGCTGGGGGCTCTACCTCGGCGTCAGCGCCTGCTGGGGCTTCCTGCTGGACCTCGTCGCGAGCGGTCCGCGTTCCGAGTCCGTCAGCGCAGAGCTCACCATCTCTCCGTGGCACTACCTGTTGACGCAGTCGGGCGTTCTCGTTCGCTACCTTCACCTGAGCGTCGTGCCGCACCCGCAGTCGTTCGACTACGACGACTGGCCGATCGCGGAAGGGCCGGGTGACGTGCTGCTGCCGGGTTTGGCGATCCTCGCGCTGCTGGGCCTGACGCTCTGGGGCGTCGTGAAGCGCAAGCCCGCGGCGCTCGGCGGCATCGTGTTCTTCCTCACCCTGGGGCCGACCTCGAGCGTCCTTGCGATCCCGACCGAGGTCGCCGCGGAGTACCGCATGTACTTGCCGCTCGCCGCGCTCTTGCCGCTCGCGGCGTGCTGGGTGCACGGGCGGCTTGCGAAGCGCCAGCTCGAGGGCATCGGACTTTGGATCGCCGTGCTCGCGGCAACCGTGCTGGGCGGGGTGACGATCGCGCGCACCCAGATCTACGAGAGTGCCCTGACGCTCTGGAGCGCGACGGTCGAGGCGCGTCCCGACAGCGCGCGCGCCCAGGACAGCCTCGGGCTGGCGCTGCTCCAGGCCGGTCGCCCGGAGGAGGCCCTGGTCCACTGCCAGCGCGCCGTCGAGCTCAAGAACGGCGGGGGCTACCTGCTGAACCTCGGCACGGTGCTGAACACGCTGCGGCGCTCCGCGGACGCGGAGATCGCGCTCCGGCGCGCGGTCGAGGTCGACGACGAGGACGCGATCGCGTGGGGGGCCCTCGGCGCGGCGCTGGCGCAGCAGTCGAAGCACGAGGAGGCGCGCGCGGCGCTCGAGCGCGCGCTCGAGGAGGACGAGGACACGCCGGGCGTGCACGCGAACCTCGCGGCGCTGCAGCTCGCCGCCCTCGAGTTCGAGGAGTCGGTGCGCCTGGGCCGCGAGGCCGCGCGGCGCGCCCCCGAAGACGTGCAGGTGCACGCGAACCTCGGCGAGGCGCTGGCCCGCAGCGGCGACCTCGACGGTGCGATCGCGGAGCTGGGCGTGACGGTGGAGATGGAGCCGCGCGTCGCGCGACGCCAGCGCCGGCTCGCGGAGGTGCAGATGGAGCGCGGCGACCTCGGCGCGGCGGCCAAGAGCTTCGGCCGGGCGCTGCAGCTCGAGTTCCGCGTCGAGGACGCGAACCTCTGCGCGCGCATCCTCGCGACGCATCCGGACGCGGCGGTGCGCGACGGCGCCGAAGCGGTTCGGCTGGCGGAGCGCATGGTCGCCTCGGCCGGTGGCGAGGACCTGCTGCTGCTCGACACCCTCGCCGCGTCCTACGCGGAAGCGGGCCGCTTCGAGGACGCCGTCGAGACGGCCGAGCGCGCGCTGCGCGCGCCGGTCACCGAGGGCATGGAGGGCTTCCCGGCCCAGATCGAACGCCGCCTCGAGCTCTACCGCGGGCGCCGTCCGTACCACCTCTGAGACCGGACCATGAAGTCGCGCTGCATCGACGCCCGCGTGCTCACGACCCCGGCAGCTCCTCGCGACGCAGTCCGCAGAGCGCGCTCACGCAACCGATCGGGAGCGGCGCCCAGATGATGGCGAAGATCGAGAGGTGTCCGGTCAGGATCAGGCCGGTGAAGAAGCAGCCGACCGCGATCAGCATCGAGGTCAGACGGTCGGCCTGGAACCGATGCCAGAGCAGTCCCGCAATGGCGCCGCTGGCGAAGCCGGCTCCGAAGGCGCCCCAGTCGAAGCCGTTCACGAAGCTGGCCGTCGCGGCGAGCAGGAAGGCAGCCTGGAGACAGGGCGTCCACCACGCGCGGCCCTGCTTGCGGTAGGCCTCGTCCCAGGAGTCGAGGCGCGCCGCGTCCTGGGCGAGAATGCGCTCCCGATGCTCCTCGGGCAGCTCGTCGAACCAGCCCTCGGGCATCTCGGCCCGCTCGGGCGGCGTCGTGAAGGGCGCGGAGTCCATGGGGCCTCTATCGGTTCGGCGGGGTGCCGGACTCGACCGTTCGCCACGTGGTCTCCAGAGCGCCGAGCGCGCCAGCCCGCAGCATCCTTTACCGGACGAGAGGGGTGGGCTCGAACCCGCCCCCATGATCGCGAGTAGGGTGGGGACCCGTCCCGGACTCCATCGGGACCCAACTTCAAGGATCCCCATGAGTCGTGAGAACAAGGCGGGCGGCCTGCGCCGACGTGAGCTGCTGTTCGGTGCCGGTGCCCTCGGAATGGGCGGGCTGCTCCCGTCGAGCGCGAGCGCGCAGGTGGGCACGGCGCCCCTCGACCCGCGCGCGCTCTCAGCCGACATCGAGGCGCTCGTCGGGAGCAGCTGCACGGTGACGGGCTCGGACGTGCAGGGTCCCTTCTGGCTGAACCTGAATCTCGTGCGCCAGGACATCACGGAGGGAACGCCCGGCGTGCCTGTCCAGCTCTTCCTGCGCATCCAGGACGCGGCGACCTGCTCGCCTATCGAGGGCGCGGTCGTCGACGTCTGGCAGACCGACGCTGCGGGCGACTACTCGGGCTTCCAGAGCCGCGGCACGCAAGGACTCACGTTCCTGCGCGGGGTTCAGCTCACGCCGCCGAGCGGGCTCGTCTCGTTCCAGACGATCTACCCCGGGTGGTACTCGGGGCGCACGATGCACATCCACGTCAAGGTGACACCGCAGGTCGGCACCGAGCTGACGACGCAGCTCTACCTCCCGCAGAGCGTGAACGACCGCGTCGCGACGTTGCCCCCGTACGACCTGCAGGGCCCGCCCCCGGTGACCAACGCGACCGACGCCTTCTTCGACGCCGCGCGCCTCCTGAAGCTGCGTCGGGACGGCGCCGGCAGTGGCATCATCGCCGGAAAGACGATCGTCGTCGCCTGAGAGCCCGCGTAGACATCCCATCGCCTCCTTGCCACGCCTCTCTGGCGCCCCGAGACGCGCGAGCGATTCCTTCACAGGCCCAGAGGACTCGCCGTTCGGCCGCCCCCCGGGAAGTTTCGGGGGATGGATGCAGATCGTGCGCGCGCCAGTCGATACGTTCCAAGAAGGCCCCGCGCCCGAAGCCCACCATGCCGATCCCGCTGCTCCTCGCTCTCGCCCTGCCGGTCCAGGACGCCTCCGCCCTCGAGCCCGTGCCGTTCGAGCGCGCGCCCGATGAGGTGGCCCCGGCCGCGCCGACCACGAACGACGAGTTCGCGGTGCCCGAGCTGCAGGAGTCCGCGGTCCCCTCGTGACCGTTGTGACCCGGTGAGGGGAGTCCGGTGCGTGGCACTGGCGGTCAAGACAGGAAGTGGAACTTCGCCGCGCGCTGGATCCCCGGCATCCCGGTGGACCGGGCCAAGGTGCGCCTGACGGGGACCTACCGCATCATCGACGATGCCTTCGTCGGTCTGGAGTACAACCCGCTCGACGACGACCTGGGGCTCCTCGCCAACTGGCGCGTCGTCGAGGAGACCGACCGACGTCCGATGCTCATGCTCGGCACGAGCTCGGACCGCATCGGCACGACGAGCGGCCGCGCCTACTACGCGACGCTCTCCAAGGACCTGCAGCGCTGGACGGGCCTCCCGGTGGCGCCGTACATCGGCACGGCCTTCGGTGAGTTCGACGACGAGTGGGTGCTCATCGGCGGGCTCGGTATCCGCTGGGCCGACCACCTGCGCAGCACGCACGTGTACGACAGCGACAACCTGCACCACATGCTCGACTACTCCTTCGAGGGCGGGTACCGGACGGGCGTCCTGCTCGTCCAGCAGGACACGAAGTACTACCTCGGCATCAGCGTCGGCGCCGGCTTCTGAGCGCGGGTCACTCTCCGGGCGCGGGCGTGTCGCCCAGCGGCGGAGCTTTGCCAGCCGCGTGGGCAGCCATGCGCTCGTAGAGCTCCTGCGTCGAGAACGGCGACCAGCCGTGGCCGCCGCGCGGGCCGTAGAGGAACTCCGCGTTCGCCGGCGGATCGGTCGTCTGCTCGAGGAAGGCCTCGAGTCGGTAGACGCCGCCCTCGAGGTAGTAGTTGTCCATGCGACCGACGTACACGTGCAGCTTGCCGGTGAGCTTCGGCCCGAGCGCTTCCCAGTCGCGCTCGAGGATGTGGCGCAGGTCGTAGCGCTCGCGGGCCCACTCGGCGACCTCGTGATCGATCGCGCCGGTCAGGGGATCCCACAGCGGCTTCGGATAGCCGTCCTCGGCGACGGGCGCGAAGGTCGCGTTCCACGCGGCCCACTGACCGCCGCCGCGGTAGCGCGTACCGATGACCTCCTCGTACACGTTCTCCTGCTCCATCGTGTAGTCGATGTTGCCGGACGTATCGCGCTTGCCGGGCCGCGCGACGCGCGACCACTCGTGCTCGGTCCAGTAGGCGTTCGCGTCGTTCATCAGGTCGACGACCTGGTAGTTGCGGAAGTCGAGCTGGTCGGGGAACAGGCTCCAGCATCCGCCGAACACGTCGGGGTAGAGGACCTGCATCGCGACCGAGATCCAGCCGCCGGTCGAGCCGCCGGTCAAGAGGCGCCCGCGCGCCTCGCCGAGCCCGCGGAAGCGCCGCTCGACCTCGGGGATCAGCTCCTGGACGATCGCGTCGCCCCACGGGCCCATGTTCTCCGAGTTCACGCCGTAGGAGTCGTCGTAGTACGGCGTCGCGTGCTGGATCGTCACGACGAGCAGCTCGGGCGCCTCGGTCTGCCACCACTCGTCGCGCTCGCCGCCGCGGCCGAAGCCCAGCGGCGCGCCGGAGGAGAAGTGTCCCTGCTGGTAGACGACCGGATAGCGCTTGTCCGGGTTCTCCTCGAAGCCGCGCGGCAGCAGCACCGTCGCGCCGACGTGCATCGGCCGCCCCCAGAACTCCGACAGCAGCGCGCTCTCGACGCGGATGCGCTTGACCCACTCCGTGTCGGGCTTCGGCTCGATCGGTGGCACGACCTGGTCGAGCACGAGGTCAATGGGCTCGGTCGCAGCGGGATCCCACTGGATCACCTTCGGCGTCGAGAACAGGTTACCGGGCGCGCGGCGCCAGCTCTGGCCCTCGCCGCGGTCCATCGGCAGCTTCACGACGTGGCCGTCCGCGCGCGTGAACGTCTCATAGACGTGCAGCCAAGCCTGCGCGTGGTACTCGCCGGCGGGGATCTGCGCGAGGCTGCGCACGGGGTGGCCGAGCGCGCCGGCATCCACGGTCGCGCTCGCGCCGGGGGCGAGCCCGTCCACGGTGACGCCGAAGATCGGCGTGCCGTTCTCGCCGGGGCGCAGGCGCTCGGTGCGCGAGAGCAGGAGCAGCACGCGGCCGTCCAGGGGCGCCTCGGCGACCGACGCGTCGAGCTCGACGGAGATGGATTGAGCGCCGCCGAGCGGAGCGAGCAGGATCAGCGCGGAGAGAGGCAGGTAGCGATTCACGGGAGCCGGGGGTGAGAGGCGGAGTCCGCCAGCGTACCCGCTCCCCGGCCCTGGCCCGCTACTTCACGACCGCGTCCGCCGCCGACGCCTCGCGATAGGGCAACGCGTCCTCGCCGACGAGCCCGAGCCGCTCGTTCAGCGCCCGGATGTGGTGATCGACGCCGATCTCCGCGCCGGGGCGGAAGCCGGGGACCGTGATCACCTGCACGAGCGCGCCGCCGAGGCCGCGGTGCACGACTCCACGCGGCAGGTAGACGAGGTCGCCGGTCTCGAGCGGGTGCGACTGCAAGAGCCACTTGGCCTCCTCGGCCGACAGCGCTTCCTGACCCTCGATCCGCTCGGCCTCGGCGCTCGTGATCAGTCGCGCTTCGGGACCGGCCATCTGCACCAGGTAGAACTCGTCGAAGCCGCCGTCCTCGGGGTGGTAGTGCGTGAACGAGTCGGTGATGCGCACGCGGTGGCAGTTCAGCGTGTGCAGCACGTACGTCCCGACCTCCTCGAGCCAGGTCAGGAGGATGCGCCGGTACGCGCCGGTCTCCTCCGCGCAGCCGCCGGGCGTGTCGGTGATCGCGGGGTCCCAGTCGGGCCGGATCCAGCTCGGCAGTCCGTCGGGCAAGCGCTCGGGCAGCGCGAAGACGAGCGCGCCGGTCGCGCGCGACAGCTCGAGCTGCTCTGCCTTGCGCAGCAGCACGACGTCCCCGACGTCGAGGATCGGATCGGCCATCTCGTACTTGCCGGGCCCGCGGCTGAGCACGGCCGTCGTCGGCCCGCCCTGCAGGAACACGACGAGGTCCTGCTCGCCGCCGCGCAGCTCGTCGAGCTCGGGGACCCAGCGCACGTCGTAGCCGGGGTTGGCGTCGCGGAACGTACGGCGCAGCGCGGCGAAGCCCTCGTCGCTCGCGCTTGCGTCCTCGAGCGCGACCAGCTGGACGCCATCGGCGAGCGCGTCGGGCTTGACGGGGTAGGAGCGGCAGGCGGTCAGGCCCGTGAAGGCGGCGAGGGCGAGCGCGGAGCCGATCAGGGCTCGTCGCGGGGGCGCGGGCGTCGGCATGGCCGAAGGCTAGCGAACGGAGTGGGGTGAGGACATGGCGGAGGATGCTGTGGCGCACGCCGACCCGGTCGATCCGCCGCAAACGACCCGAACCTCGAGGGATCGGCTACCTTGCATCACGGGGGCGCTTCAGGCGCCCGATGCTGAACCTGTCCCAAGTCGCCATGAGCCTTCGATCCCTCCTCGTCCTCCTCGCTTGCCTTCTTGCCGCCGCGATCGTGGCCGCGGTTCCGGTCGAGGCTCGCCGCGCGTCGCCGAGCTCGCTCGGTGCGAGTTCGGCTTCGCCCCCAGGTGCCGCGGCCACGGCTGCGGTCGAGTCGTTCTGGTGCCGCTTCATCGATGCGGAGACGGGCGAGCCGGTACCCGGCGTCGAGGCGCACACCCCCGAGCCGTTCATCGACACGGAGCTGCTCGCGATCGAAGGGCGGCCGCTGGCCGTGTCGACGCAGGACGGCCTGCTGCGACTCGACGCCGGGTACCGGCTCGCCCGTCTCCGCATCGATGAAGCGGCACCAGAAC
>CAYGST010000171.1:0-8818 GCA_964352415.1 uncultured Planctomycetaceae bacterium
GCGGCGTACCGCCGCGCGCCTCGTCCACCGCATCTCCGAGCTGCGCGGCTCGATCGCGGGCGCCTGGCTCGACGTCGGCACCGGCAGCGGCGCGCTCGTGACCACGGCCGCCGAGTTCGGCTACGACGCGGCGGGCCTCGACGCGAACGTCGCGGTCGTCGAGCGGCTCAAGGCCTTCGGCTACGAGGCCGGGCAGGTCCCGATCGAGCAGCTCGAGGGCGAGGACGCCTTCGACGTCATCAGCTTCGATGGCTCGCTGGTGCGCGCGCCGTTCCCCGGCGAGTCCCTGGCGGCAGCCGCGCGCCTCCTGCGCCCCGGCGGCGTGCTGTTCGTCTCGATGCCCAACGTGGACAGCTTCTCCTGGAAGCAGCTCGACGCACGCAACGAGAACCCGTTCTGGTCGGAGCTCTCGAGCTTCCACAACTTCAGCCGCGAGCACCTCTACTGGCTCCTGCGCAAGCAGGGCTTCGAGCCGGTCGACTTCGCGGTCAGCGAGCGCTATCCCGCGGGCATGGAGGTCTGCGCGGCGCTCGCCTCCGACGTCGCCTGAGCGGCCCGCTCGCGCCCCGCGCGCACGATCCAGTCGAGCGCGAGGGGCGGGGCGGCGCCGAAGCTCGCGAGCATCTGCGAGTAGAAGACCGTCGCCTCGGTGAGCGCGCAGAGCGTGTTCGCCTCGAGCAGCAGCACGCGATCGGTGCGCTGGTCGTAGAAGACGTCGAGGCGCGCGTAGCCGGCGAGCCCGAGGGCTCCGGCGAGCGCCTCGATGCGCGCACGGATCGAGCGAACGCGCTCCGCGCCGAAGAAGGCGTCGAGCTCGAGATTCGTGCCGACGCCCTGCTGGAACTTCTCCTCGAGCGAGAGCTCCGCGGCGCGCGCGACGGTAAGGCTCGGTACGGCCGCGACCAGCCGGACGACCGCGTTCGCCCGGGCGACCTCCGGCGGGACCTCGCAGAGCGCGCAGGTCAGCTCGAGGAAACGCCGCCCTTCGATCCAGCCCTTCAGGTTCTGTGCGTTCCAGTCGCCCTCGGGCAGCGCCGGCGCGGCGGGATCGACGAAGGCCTCCTCGAACAGCCAGCGGTCGGGTGGCGGCTCCGGCAGCTGCAGCGCGCGCGAGCCCGGACCGAAGGCGCCGGCCGGCAGGCTGGCGCGCATCGCGACGATGGCGCGCACGAAGGTCTCGAGGTCGCCCGCGCCGCCGAGCAGCTTGACGCCCGTCGAGCAACCGTCCGCGGCTGGCTTGCCGATGACGAGGGCTGAGCCCAGTTCGCGCGCGAGCTCTTCGAAGCGCGCCTCCCACTCGCCGGCGCGCAGCCACGCGAGCAGCTCGAGCAGGCGCACCTCGCGCTGGCGCGGGACGCCGACGCCAGGGAGCTCCGCGTCGCGCACCCGCGCAACCGCGCCGACCTTGTCCGCGCACAGCCGCGAGGCTTCGGGCCCGCAGCCGTTGTACGGCGCGCCGAGGGCCTCGAGCGCGGCCTGCAGCGTGCCGTCCTCGCCGGGCCCGCCGTGCAGCGCGAGGAACACGAAGTTCGCGCCGCGGACGGCGCCGGCGAGGTCGGTTGTCACCCCCACGTGGCGCCGCGCGGCGCCGTCCTTCGCGCCGCCTGCGAAGTCCGAGCCCGCGAGCTGCGAGGCGATCGCCTCTCCGAGCTCGCTGGCGACGGCCCGGCGCTCGGGCGACGCGATCAGCTCTGCGATCTCCTCGACGTCGTGGTGCAGCGCGAGGAAGTGCCCGATCTCGGTGAAGCGGCAGCCCCGGTCCATGAACACGAAGCGCACGTCGTAGCCGCGCGCCTCGAGCGCGAGCCCGACGAAGATGCCGCTCTGGCGCGAGACCTGGCGCTCGCTCGTGGGTCCTCCGAAGAGCACGTGCACGCGGCCCCGCTGCGGGTCCTCCCGGCGCGCGTCGAAGCGGGCGCCGCTGCCGCGGCGCGCGGCGCGCGCGACGAGCCCGCGCACGAGCTCGGCGTGGCCGACGCCGACGAGCGAGGTCTGCAAGAAGGCGAAGCTGGAGAAGCCCATCCCGCTGATGCCGTTGATGTCCGTGACGGTGATGGCGCCGTCCGGCGCGAGGAAGGCGTCGATGCGCGCCATGTCGCGCAGCCCGCAGGCGCTCCAGGCCGCGAGCGCCGCCGCGCGCAGCCCGGGGATCGCGCCGCCGTCGCGGGCGGGCGTGTGCAGGCGCGCGCCCGAGCCGTGCAGGTACTTCGCGCGCGTGTCGTAGACGGCCGCGTTCGTCTCGACCTCGGTGGGCGGCAGAGCGACGGGGCCGGCGTCCGTCTCGAGCACGACGATGGAGACCTCGGTGCCGACGAGCAGCGCCTCGACGAGCACCTCGCCGTCCTGCTCGAAGGCGGCGGCGACGGCGGCGTCGAAGCTGGCCCGCGCGCCGTCCACGAGCGAGACGCCGAGCGAGGAGCCGCCGCGGTTGGGCTTGACCGCGCAGCGCAGGTCGCCGACCGGTGCGCCGAGCTCGAGCGCGCGCGCGTGCAGCGCTGCGGGCTTTGCGCGCCAGCTCGTCGCGTCGAACGCGAAGTGGGCGGGCGCCGGGAGGCCAGCCGCTGCGAGCGCTGCGTAGGTCGCGCGCTTGTCGAAGGTTCGCGCGAGGCCGGCGGGGTCGCTGAAGACGTAGGGCACGCCGAGCTCCTCGAGCCGCGTCTGCAGCGCGCCGTCCTCGCCGAAGGCGCCGTGAATCAGCGGCACGACGACGTCCTGCTCGCAAAGGAGCGCAGCGAGCGCGGCCTCGTCCAGCCGCGCGGCCGCGGGCAGCTGGCTCTCGAAGTCCTCGCAGGTGTTCGTGTACGCGTACGTCTCCGGCAGCCGCCAGGCCTGACGCTCGCGGTCGAAGTAGACCACGGTCACCACCACGCCAGGGTCCGCGCCGAGCCACGTCACCCAGGGCTTGAGGGAGCCGGCGGAGATGTTGCGCTCGTCGCTGGGACCTCCGAAGCACAGGGCGACCTTCATCGGCCCGGGAATACCATCTTCGGCAGCGCCCCTGAACGGCGCGGCGGCCTTTCTGGGCACGGGCTGCGCGGGGCGCGGCGCGCCCCGGGGATTTCATGGGTTTGGCTCTCTCCGCACCGGGCTGGGGGCCGATCAACGCTGGGTCCCGAAACCCACCATGAGCGCCATGCAGCCCCTCTACGAGCCGATCGACCTGGACGACCTGATTGAACAGGCCAACTCCCTCGAGCCGCTCCCGGCCAGCGCGACGCGCCTGGCCGAGATCCTGTCCGAGCCCGACTGGGAGCTGGAGGACGTCGTCGACGTCGTCGGCTTCGATCCGGGCCTGACCGGCAAGCTGCTCGGGCTGGCCAACGGCGTCACCAAGGCGGCGCAGGATCGGGTCTCGAACCTCGACCAGGCGGTCCTGCGGCTAGGCGCGGGCAGCGTGCTGGCGGTGGCCATCAGCTCGGGCGTCAAGCCGCACCTCGACGTCGCGCTGCCGCAGTACGGGCTCAGCGAGGGCGAGCTCTGGTCACGCTCCGTGGCCGCGGCGACCGTGGCCGATGGGCTGCGCAACTTCACCGAGCGGCGTCTGCCGATGGAGCTCACCACCGCGGCCCTCCTGCACGACATCGGCAAGCTGATCCTCGGTCGGAACCTCGACGAGGCGCTGCTGCACTACCTGGACACGGCGCGCGAGAACGACGGCCTCTCGGAGGAGCGCGCGGAGATCGAGGTCCTCGGCGTCAACCACGCCGAACTCGGCGGCCTCGTCGCCCAGCACTGGAATCTCCCGCAGGTCATCGTGGACGGCGTCAGCTACCACCACGCGCCGCAGGACTTGGCAGCCGTCGACAGCGACGCGTTGATCGCCCACGCGACGCTCCTGTGCTCGCGCATCTCGGACTACATCGTCGCCGGTGACGGCAGCGAGCTGCCCGCGATGGATGCCCTCCTGGCGAGCTCCAAGATCCGCCTCGGCCTCTCCAACGACGCCTTCCAGGCGCTCTGCGAGGAGACGAGGGAGCGCTTCGAGGAAGTGCGCGCGATCTACGGCTGAAGGCGCCGCGTCACGCCGGCCCGCGCGCAGCTGTGCGCCGCCCGCGAAGCGGCCTGTGGCGCGCGGGATCGCGGCGCATCCGCTGGTAGCCGTAGCGGACCACGCTCTGGCTGCGAGCAAGATCGTCGAGCGCGCCGTGTTCGTGGCGACGTGACGCTGCGAGAGCGGGAGCTTCGGAACGCCTGGGATGCGGCGGCGGCTCCGTTTCGCGGGGGTCGCCGTGGCACTCGCCGTCGCCGCGCTCGCCGCGGACAGCGCTAGGAGCGAGAGCCGCCGCAGACGCGGTTCTTGCCGGCGCGCTTCGCCCGGTAGAGGCACTCGTCCGCGTCCTGGAAGAGGCGCTCGGGGGAGTCGTTGTAGCGACCGTCCGGGTCGCACGCGACGCCGAAGGAGGCGGAGAGGACGATGCGCTGGTCCTCCCAGGTGAGCGGCTCGGAGTGCAGCGCGCAACGCAGGCGCTCGGCGACCCGCAGGCCAAGGCTGAGGTCGGTGTCGCGCAGCAGCACGACGAACTCCTCGCCGCCGTAGCGCGCGAGCAGCTCGGACTCCCGCAGCTCTCTCTCGAGGCGCGTGGTGGCCTCGCGCAGGACGTGGTCACCGGCCGCGTGGCCGTGGGTGTCGTTGACCCGTTTGAAGTCGTCGATGTCGAGCAGCACGAGCGACAGCGGCCGCCCGCTGCGCTTGGCGGACGCGAGCTCCTGGCGCAGACGTTCGTCGAAGTGGCGCTTGTTGAACGCCCCCGTGAGGTCGTCGCGCGTCGCCGAGTCGTAAAGCTTGCGCTCGAAGTGCTCCTCGAGGTGATCGCGGAAGGAGAAACGCAGGACGACGCCGCCGCCGACCTGCAGCGTGGCGCCGTCGCGCAGCGCCGCGGGCGTCTCCGTGATCGTGCGGCTGCCGAGCAGCGTGCCGTTCTTGCTGGTGCAGTCGCGCACGGTCGCCGTGCCGTCCGCGTGCAGGACGATCAGGCTGTGGAAGCGCGAGACCTCCTTCTCCGGCAGGACCACGTCCGCGTCGGGGCTGCGGCCGATCCAGATCTGCCCGGCCTCGACGGGGTAGACGCGACCCGCTTCACTGCCCGCGATCACGGTCAGCCAGGCGCGCTTGCGCCCTGTGTGGGGGGGTAGGTTCCCGGCCCGGTAAAAGGCGGTGTCCTCGAGTCCTTCGGTCATGCGGCGGCTTGGTGCGGCTCTCTCCTTCCGCGCGGTCGAGGGAAGTTCGACCAGGGCAGGGATCGGCACGACCGGGCCCCGCCCGAAGCCCCATCTCTGAACAATTCACCCTATTCAGGGCGGGCTCTCAGCGGGGGCCATTCCTTCCGCTCCCCGGGCCGTTCCCCGAGGAAGACTGGGTCTCGAGGCTGGAGCCGGCATTCGTCACGGAGGCCATCGGGCGCCAGGCCCGCACGAGGCCCGGTCCGCTGCGACGGCTCGCCCTTTGGCCACGCTTGCAGCCCACCAGCCACCAGCCGTCCAGGGTGGCGATGGCGAGGCCGAAGTCGTCCCCCGGGCCGCTGTCCTCGAGGAAGAGCGTCTCCATCGCAACCCAGTCCCGCAGGCGCCGGCCGTAGATGTCCACGGCGCCAGCTCCCGGGGTGTCCGGTGACCCTCGGCGCGAGCCCACCAGGAGCTCGGCGCCGCTCAGGCGGACGTGGATCCCGAAGGTCCCACCCGCCCGCGGGGTGGGGGCGATCACGCGCGCCTCCTGGACCCAGTGATCGATGTCGTAGCGGAACACGTAGGCAGCGCCCGAGCGCGGGGCTTCCACGGACTCCCAGGGCGCGCCGACGGCGCAGCGCTCGCCCTGCAGGTCGACGCTGATGCCGAAGCAGCCGCCCTCGGCCTCGTTCTGCGCGAACAGCGCCGCCTCCTGCTCCCAGCCCTTTTCGCCGCGTCGGAAGAGGTGCACGCTGCCGTCGTTCTCGCTGGCGTGGTCGTCGCTCCAGGCGCCAACGGCCAAGAGGTCGCCCTCGACGTCGACGGCGAAGCCGAACTCGGCGCCCTGGGTGACGTCAGGGGAGAGGATCTTCGCCGTGGTGCGCCAACCGGTCGCGTTGCGCTCGAAGACGTAGACGGCCCCGTTGTCCCGTCCGCCCTCGTCGGCCATGCGGGCGCCGACGACGAGCGTCCCGCCGTCGAGGGCCACCGAGTGCCCGAAGCGGTCATCGGGCTGCGCGTCGAACGACGTCAGCTTGGCCTGTTCGAGCCAGTCCTCGCCGTTCCACTCGAAGACGTAGACGGAGCCGGTGCGATCACCGAGGTCGTCGTCCCACGGGGAGCCGACGACGGCCAGGTTGCCGTCCAGCGCCAGCGAGAAGCCGAAGTAGTCTCCCGCTCGGCCGTCGGACGGCTCGAGGCGGTCGGTCTGGCGCCAGCCCGCGCGCGTGCTCTGGAAGACGGCCACGCTGCCCGAGTCCCGGCCCTGGAGGTCGTGACGGGGCGTGGACGCGAGCAACCAGTCGCCGTCCGCGGCGAGGGCGTGGCCGAAGCGGTCACCCGACAGGGCGTCCCAGGGCGTCAACGTCTGCTGCTCGGCGGGCTTGCCGGAGGGCAGCTCCACCAGGGTCGGCAGGTGCGTCGGGGTCTCGTCTCCCGCCTGGAGCGAGGCCGCGAGCAACGCGACCGCGGCGGGCGGGAGGAGCCTGAAGAGCACTCGGAGCGGTCTCATCTGCCTTTCATCGGCAGGCGACGGGGGGGCCGCTTCAGTGCAACGGGCCGCGAATTCCCTGGGGCATCCCCATTTGGGACAGAACGCCCCGGGCGGCTCCTCGGGGGCCCTCGCCAGGCCGAACGGGCCCCGCCGTCGGGAATGCCGGAGGGCGCCCGCTCGGGGCCTCCCGCGCGGCGGAGCCGCCGGGATGAAAGTCGGGGGACGATCCGCAAGCGAATCGCCCCCCGGGTGGCAAGAGGACCGAGCCGAGGGGGAAGGAACCCTCGGAGGGCTCGGTCATGGCCCGAGCGGACGCCCTCCCCCGCGCTGGGGCACCAGAGTGTCCCACCATCAGTTCGCTCTACCGAGTCACCGCAACCTGGGAGCGTCCATTCCCCGAGGGGAGGACGATGGGTTTCCGGTGCGCCCGGGAGGGCGGCCCGCTGTCGAAGCCAACGAAATGTACCCCTGGATCTGGGGGCGGTCGGGAATGCGGACGAATTCAGCGGGGACTGCCCGAGTTGCGTGTTGCTGGGCCCCCTGGCTTCGGAGGCAAGGCTCTAGCAGGGACTGAGTTGCGGCGATCGAGGGACATCCGCAGGGCCTCCGCCAGGTCCAGGGGAACGCAACCCCTGACCTCCCCCGGGCCCGTGTCCAGGCCAGCAACACGGAACTCGGCCAGTCCCTAACGCTTGCGGCGGCGGCGGCGGCCGCGGCGGGCACGCTTGCGTTCCTTGTCGACCTCGTCGTTCCCGAGGTCCTGGGCGGCCTGGTAGCGCTCGACCCAGCTCTTGTAGATGTCCCAGCCCTCGCCCTTGGCCTCGCAGCGCAACCGGAAGAGGTCGAGGGCCTCGGGGAACTCCTCGGACAGGCAGAACAGCGACGGGCGGAAGCGCCGGCCGAAGGGGCCGAGGAAGCGGCGCTGCTGGTAGATGATCCGCCGGGCGCGCCCGGAGTCGCGCCGCGAGAGGCGCGCGCTCGCCGAGATGCGCTCGATCACCTCCCCGGTGGCGGTGTGGAGGTCGGGCGCCTCGCCGGGCAGGGTGCGCGTCTCCTCGTTCGCCTGGCGCTCCGCGATGTCGTGGTAGAGGATCGCGATGCAGATGGCGGTCGAGGGCTCGAAGCCGTCGTGGACGTAGCCGTCGAGGGCCTCGAGCAGGGCGACGAAGGCCGACTGGCGCTTGCGGTCCTTAGGGTCGTCCGAGTCGCGCGGCCCGAGGTGATCGTCGAGCTCGGGGAGGATGACCTCGAGGGCGCCGCACTGGCGCAGCTTCTGGAACGCGCCGAGGGCCGTGCCCGAGCGCATCAGGCGCAGGACCTCTTCGGTGACCCGCGGAGGAGCGGAGCGCGCCAGTTCGGGCGCCGCGTCGCAAATCGCGTCCCAGGTGTCGTCCTCGATGTGGAAGCCGAGTCGCGTGGCGAACTTGATCGCCCGCAGGATGCGCACGGGGTCCTCGGGGATCCGCACGAAGGGGTCGCCGATCGTGCGCAGAACGCCGCGATCGAGGTCCTCGAGGCCGCCGACGTGATCGATGACGACGCGCCGATTGGGGTCGAGCAGCAGGCCGTTGACGGTGAAGTCGCGTCGCCGCGCGTCCTCCATGGCCGTGCCGAAGGTGTTGTCCTCGACGATCAGCAGGTCGTCCTCGTCGCCGGACTGCTGGGGCTCGGCGCGGAAGGTCGCGGTCTCGATGACCGTGTCGGGGCCGTAGCGGACGTGCACCAGGCGGAATCGCCGCCCGATGATGTGGCTGTTGCGCGGGAAGAGCCGCCGCACCTGGCGGGGGTGGGCGCTGGTCGCGACGTCGTAGTCCTTCGGCGTCAGGCCGATCAGCAGGTCGCGCACGCAGCCGCCGACGAGGTAGGCCTCGTAGCCGCTACGCTGCAGCCGCGAGATGACGCGCAGCGACGGCTCGCCCGGGATGCTCTCGATCAGCTCGGCGGCGTCGACGATGACGGCCTGCTCCTCGTCGCGCTCCTGCTGGCTGCGGGTGCCACGGGAGGAGGTGGAGCGGGGGCGTGAGTCGCGGGTCATCGGGCAGGTGTGCGGGTGCCGGGAGCGCCACGAGGGCGATCCGGGGCGACCAATCTAGCGCGGAGCGGCTCTGGAACAAGGGAAGGGCCCCTGCGCGCCCTTGCGGCGGTGGCGGGCGCCCGCTACCC
>CAYGST010000172.1:0-8812 GCA_964352415.1 uncultured Planctomycetaceae bacterium
CCCCCGCTCAACAGGAGCAAGTCACCATGAACGGCTACGACTACGGAAACCCCGAACTCCAGACCTCCCCCCTGTCCCTCGCCGAGCTTCACGAGCTCCAGCAGTCCCTCCTCTTCGGCGAGGACGACATCGCCGCGCTCCGGATGTCGAAGGAGGTCTTGCGTCCCCACGTCGACGACCTCCTCGACGTCTGGTATGGGTTCGTCGGCTCGACGCCGCACCTCCTGACCTACTTCAGCGATCCCGCGTCCGGCGAACCGGACGCGGCCTACCTCGCAGCCGTTCGTCTGCGCTTCGGCCAGTGGGTGCTCGACACCGCTTCCGCCGAGTACGACGAGTCCTGGCTTGCCTGGCAGCACGAGATCGGCCTGCGCCACCACACGACGAAGAAGAACCAGACCGACGGTGGTCACGGCTCATCGATCGTCCACTTCCGCCACATGGTCGCGCTGACCATCCCGGTGACCGTGACCTTGAAGCCGTTCCTCGAGAAGAGCGGGCACACGCCCGAAGAGGTCGAGCGCATGCATCAAGCGTGGATCAAGTCCGTGCTCTTGCAGGTGATCCTCTGGAGCCAGCCGTACGTCAGGGAAGGGGAGTTCTAGCGGTGCCGCTCGAGATCGGGCAGCCGCTCCCGGAGTGGTCCGTCGAGCGCTGGTTCCACCACGATGGTGAGCTTCGCCTCGCTGACTTGCGCGGACGTGTCGTGGTCATCGAGGCCTTCCAGATGTTGTGCCCCGGCTGCGTCTCGCACAGCCTCCCGCAGGCCCAGCGCATCCGCGAGACCTTCGACGAGAAGGACGTAGTCGTGCTCGGCCTGCACACGGTGTTCGAGCACCACGGCGCGATGCCGCCGCTCGCGCTCGAAGCCTTCCTGCACGAGTATCGAATCCACTTCCCGGTCGGCGTCGATCGCCCGACGGCGGAGGGCATCCCGGAGACGATGGGCAGCTATGGACTGCGCGGAACGCCGAGCCGGCTGCTCGTCGATCGCTCGGGGCGACTTCGCGTGCACCACTTCGGTGGGGTCCCGGACCTGCGCATCGGAGCCGAGATTGCCTCGGCCGTCGGAGACACGGCGCTGGCCGCTCCCGGCGCAGCGAGGTCTCACCCCGAGGTCTGTGACCTCGACGGGTGCGGCTGAACGGACGGAGCCTGGGACGGGCCGAGCCCGGCCCCCCCACGCTCTCGCCGCCGCGATCACGTGGTGCCAGCGGACCCTCGGCGCGCGCCTCCCCGCGATGGGGGCAGGCGCTCCTGCGATGGAGCCCGCCGGGGCGGTCGCTGCCGGCCTCGGGCACGCCCCTGCCCCTCTTCAGGCCCTCTTCAGGCCCTCATCACCCCTTCCTTCCACTTGAAGATCTTCAAGTGGACGCTCAAGCACTACACTCCGTCTGTCGATTCATGGAATGAGGAAATGAAGAAATGAAGAAGGAGGAGCGTCAAGTCGGCAAGGGCCTGTGCGAAGTCGACTGCATCGACGGCCCTCGGGCTGCAGCAGCCCGAGCGGGCCTCCCGCCGGAGAGCGAGAGTCGCAGCGTGGCCGATGCCCTGAAGGTGCTCGCGCACCCGGGGCGACTGCGCGTCCTGAAGGCCCTCGAAGGTCGTGAACTCTGCGTGTGTGACCTGGCCCACGTGCTCGGCATCTCGTTCTCGGGCACGTCGCAGCAGCTCAAGGAGCTCCGGCGAATCGGAGCCGTGGACTTCCGGGCACAGGGCAAGCTCGCCTACTACCGGATCGGAGACCCGTTCTGGCTGGAGCTCACTGGCTCGGTCACGGAGAAGCTCGATGGCAACGCCTAGAGCCCGTGCTGGCGCGGCGTGCTTGCTCGGGCTCGCAGCCTGTCGCTCCGTGGATCCGGGTGCGGACTACGACCGGGCCACCTACGAGATCCGCACCGTGACCGGCGCCCAGAATGTCTTCCACCCCGGCACCGACTCCTCAGAAGCGGAGGAGCGAATTGCCGAGCTCCTCCAAGATCGCCTCGGGCTCACCGAGGCCGTTGAGCTTGGCCTGCTGAACAACCCGGCCCTGCGGGCGGCCTTTCACGACGTCGGTATGGCTCACGCCGACCGTGTGCAGGCCAGCCTGCTCACGAACCCATCGCTGAATGCCGTCCTCCGCTTCCCGACGTCGGGTGGCGCTTCAGAACTAGAAGGAGTCCTGTTCGGGAGCCTTCTCGACATCTGGCAGGTGCCCAACCGAGAGCGTGTCGCCGAGAGTGCACTGCAGCGACAGATTCTCGAGCTGGCTCATCGCGCGGCGCTGCTCGCCGGTGAGATTCGCGTTGCGTACGTCGAGGCGACAGCATCGGACCGGTTGCTCGAGATTGCGAAGGAGAACCGTGAGTCGGCCCGGCAGCTCTCCGACCTTGCCGACGAACGCCTCGCGGCGGCTGCAGGGACGACCATCGACGCGAGCCTGGCTCAGCTCGAGTTCCTCGACACCGAGATCGCGCTTCGAGACGCCGAGCTCGCTGCCGGAGAGGCGCGCAGAAAGCTACTCCTGCTGCTCGGCTTCGGTCCACACGAGGGCAGACCTCACCTGGAGGAACTCTCCGACGATGGCCCTCCCCCACTTCCTCCGCTCGGGGCCCTGGAGGTGCTCACCCTCGAGCGAAGGCTCGACGTGCGCGCTGCAGAAGAAGCAGTGCACCAGGCCGCCGCAGAAGTGCAGAGGCAGCGCGGACTCTTCATCCGGAAGCTGGACGTCGGAGTGGCGGCCGAGAAGGACGGGGATTGGAGCCTCGGTCCGGGCCTTCGGCTTGAGCTGCCGCTGTTCGATCAGAACCAAGCACAGGTGGCCAAGGCACTCGAGTTTCTATCGCAGCGCGAGGCGCTACTCGTGGCCCTGAGGCTCGCAGCAATGCAGGAGGTGAACTCGGCCTTGGCGCGAGCGCAAGCCAACTGGGATGCCCTCGCCATCTACCGCAACGACCTCCTGCCGCGCTCCGAAGAAGCGCTCACTCAAGCACGCGAGAGCTACCGCCTGGGCAAGACGACCATGCTCCCGGCGCTGGAGGCTCAGCGTCAACTCCTCGCAGCGCGTAGCGCTCATGCACAACGATTGCTCAAAGCCGCCACGGCGCTGTCCGACCTGGAGCGAGCAACAGGTACTCCACGAGAGACTCTCCTCATCAAGGAACTGGAACTAGACGCACCACAACCATGAAGACAACCACACTCCTCATCGCGACGCTCGCCTCGCTGGTCTTGAGCCTGGGCTTCGCCGGATGTGGCGAGCCGGCCCAAGAAGCCTCGTCACCCGGGTCTGCGCCTGCCGCCGCACTCTGCGACAAGCACAGCATCTCGAACTGTCCAACCTGCTTCCCGGAGGTCATCGAGTCCATGGGCTTCTGTGCTGGACACGGTGTGCCGGAAGCCGTCTGCACGAAGTGCCGCGACGACCTCGAAGCCATGTTCCGGGCGGAGAATGACTGGTGCGGCGGGCACGGACTTCCCGAGTCCCAGTGCGAGGCCTGCAATCCGGGCGTCCTCGACAAGTGGCGGGAGAAGCGCGACCAGGTCGCGAACCCACTACCGGACGGGCCCTGCGCCAAGCACGAGGTCGAGAGCTGCCCGTTCTGCACGCCTACGGTCATTGACACGATGGGCTTCTGCAAGGGGCACAGAGTCCCCGAAGCCGTATGCACGAAGTGTCGCGACGACCTCGAGGAGGCGTTTCGCAGCGAGGGCGACTGGTGCGAGGGGCACGGACTCCCCGAGTCACACTGCGAAGCCTGCAACCCGGGGACCCTCGAGAAGTACGAGTCTTCGCAAGCGACTCCTGCGCAACCCACGGAGGAGCCGAAACTCGCGGTCTTCACCCAGGACACGCCTCGCGTGCGAGCGTTTCCCTCACTCGCTTGCACTTCGGATTCGAGCGTCATCCGGCTGACCAACGCGAGTGTTGCCGAGAGCGTTGGCGTGGTCATCGAGGAGGTCCAGCGCGGCAAGCTTCGCAAGACCCTCGAAGCCCCTGCGACAGTGGAGTACGACGCCAGGTCGCATGCGCGACTGGCTCCCCGAGCGGCCGGATTCGTCGTCGAGGTTCGTCGAAACCTCGGTGACAGAGTCGAGGCAGGAGACGTGCTCATCGTCCTGGAGTCCGCAGCTCTCGGCGAGGCCAAGTCCGAGCTGCTTCATGCCGCAGCCCGCGTCGGCCTGTGGAAGAAGAACAGCCAACGGGAGCGGGCGCTGCTGGAGAAAGGCCTGTCGACCGAGAAGGACACCCTGGCAGCGGAGACTCAACTCGTCGAGAGCCGCATCAGCCTGGCCTCTGCCGAGCAACGCCTGGCAAACCTCGGGCTCTCGGCGAAGCAGATTGGAGCTGTCGAGGATCAGGGCGAGGCCTCCTCGCTCCTGAGCATCACCGCCCCCTTCGCGGGCGTCGTTGTCGACCTCGACACCGTGCTCGGTGAGGTAGCCTCCCCCGAGCACTCCATCATCAGCGTTGCAGACACTTCGCGAATGTGGGCCATCGTGGATGTCGACCAGGCGCAGATCCGGCTCGTGGAGCGTGGGCAGCCGGTATTGCTCACCGTCGAGGGCTGGGCCGGCGAGACCCTCGGCGGCCGGGTCACCTGGCTGAGCAGTGACGTCGATCAACACTCCCGCACTGTGAAGGTGCGAGCAGAGTTCGAGAACCCCGAAGGCATCCTTCGCGCGCAGAGCTTCTGCACAGCCAAGATCGTGACTCGTGACGACAAGGAGGGCGTGCTCGTGCCCAAGGACGCCGTGCAGTGGGAGGGATGCTGCAACGTGGCGTTCGAGCGGATGTCCCCTACCGAGTTCGTGCCTCGCAAGCTGCGACTGGGTTACGACACGGGTGACTACTACGAGGCTCTCAGCGGCCTGGAAGGCGGAGAGGCCGTGGTCACCCAGGGCAGCTTCGTCCTGAAGACGGAATTGCGTAAGGGCAGCATCGGAGCCGGATGCTGCGAAGTCGACTATCTGAACGAGTAACAGGGAGCTCTTCGCATGTTCGACGCAATCGTCGGCTGGTCACTCCGCAACCGTCTCGTCGTGATCGTGCTCTCGGCGCTCGTCATCACTGCGGGGTCTGTGGCGCTCGCGCACCTGCCCATCGATGCGTTCCCGGACACGACCCCGACCCAGGTCCAGGTCAACACGAATGCACCGTCCCTCAATCCGGTCGAGATCGAGCAACAGATCACGTTTCCGGTAGAGCAAGCACTTGGCGGGCTCCCTGGGCTCGTCGAGGTGCGCTCGATCTCGAAGTTCGGACTCTCACAAGTCGTTGCCATCTTCGATGACGATGTCGATGTGTATTTCGCCCGACAACTCATCGGGGAGAGACTCCGGACGGTTGAGCTGCCCGACGGACTGCGCTCGCCCGAGATGGGCCCAGTGGCGACCGGGCTCGGTGAGGTCCTTCACTACGCGCTACACAGCGAGACCGCAACGCTCTCCGAGTTGACGACGTTGCATGACTGGGTATTGCGCCCCCAGCTCCTGACGGTCCCGGGCGTGGCCGAGGTCAATACTTGGGGCGGGCGCAAACGGCAGTACCACGTCGTAGTCGAGCCCCTGCGGCTACTCGAGCACGAGTTGACCCTCGACGATGTGATCCAGGCACTTCGCGACAACAACGAGAGTGTGGGCGGTGGCGTCATCTCGGCTGCGGGCGAGATGCACTTGGTGCACGGCATTGGTCTCGCCAGGAGCATTCCCGAACTCGAAGGCATCGTCGTTGCCGAGCACGAGGGGATTCCGGTTCGCATCCGTGACGTCGCGGCAGTTCGCGAGGGTCATCAGATTCGTCGTGGAGGAGTCACCGCGAACGGCGAGGGAGAGATCGTGCTCGGCCTCGGCTTCATGCTCATGGGAGAGAACAGCCATGAAGTGACGAGCAGGCTGCGAGAGCGGTTGGAGGAAGCCAGCCAGAGCCTCCCGGACCACGTGCGCGTGGAGGTGCTCTACGACCGCACCGAGCTCGTGGACCGTGTCATCGGCACCGTCCGCAAGAACTTGCTCGAGGGCGCGCTGCTCGTCATCGCCGTGCTGTTCGTGTTCCTCGGAAACCTCCGTGCTGGCCTCATCGTGGCCTTGGCGATCCCGCTCGCGATGCTGTTCTCCTTCAGCGCAATGCTGCAGTTCGGCATATCGGCCAGTCTGCTCAGCCTCGGCGCCATCGACTTCGGGCTAGTCGTCGATAGCTCGGTGATCATCGTCGAGAACTGTGTTCGGCGGCTGGAATCCGAGAGCGGGACTCGGCCCGATCTCGACATCGTCCGAGACGCCACCCTCGAGGTGCGCAAGCCGACGATGTTCGGCGAACTGATCATCCTCATCGTCTACCTCCCGATCCTCCTCCTCGAGGGCGTCGAGGGGCGGCTGTTCCGACCGATGGCGCTGACAGTCATCTTTGCCCTGACCGGCTCGCTGCTCTTCTCGCTCACACTGATTCCAGTTCTAGCCAGCATCGGCCTGGGCAGGCTCAAGGCCCACAAGCGCGACAACCCACTGGTCCGGGTTGTGCAGTGGCTCTACCGCCCGGTTCTTCGGATTGCCCTCGGGTTCCCGCGAGCCGTCGTACTCGCCGGAGCTGGGATCCTCGTGCTTGGCGGCGTCCTCGCATCCCAGCTCGGGAGCACGTTCATCCCGCGGCTGTACGAGGAGGCGCTCGTCATCAACACCGTGCGGCTGTCCGGCGTTTCACTCGAGGAATCCCTGCGCTACGGCCAGCAGCTCGAGGGCCTGTTGAAGGACGAGTTCCCGGACGAACTACGCGACGTATGGAGTCGCACGGGGACGGCCCAGGTTGCCACCGATCCGATGGGACTCGAGGTCACCGACGTATTCGTGACCCTCACTCCGCGCGCCCGATGGACGCAGGCCAGCACGCAAGCGGAGCTGACCTCGAAGATGCAGGAGGCGCTGCGCGTGATGCCCGGGATGCGGGCCATCTTCACTCAGCCCATCGAGATGCGAGTGAACGAGATGACGGCTGGCATTCGTGCGGACCTCGGAGTCAAGCTGTTCGGGGACGACCTCGAGGTCCTCAAGGCGAAGGCTCAGGAGGTCCAGAAGGTCCTCGAGCAAATCCCAGGCGCGGCTGATGTCACTGCGGAACAGGTTACGGGTCAGCCGATTCTCGAAGTCGAAGTGAACAGGGAGGCGCTCTCGCGCCACGGCATCTCGGTCGCTCACGTGCTGAGCCTGGTCGAGGCCGTCGGAGAGATCAACGTGGGCGAGATCCGTGAGGGGCAGCGGAGGTTCGACCTGGTCGTTCGCCTGGACGACAAGTACCGCCGGGATCCCATGGCGGTTCGAACACTCCGGGTACCCACCGCGTCGGGCCAGAGGATCCCGATCACCGAGCTGGTGGCGTTTCGTGAGGTCGAGGGGCCATCGACCATCACTCGAGAGTGGCAGAAGCGGCGTGTGGTCGTGCAAGCCAACGTGGTCGGCCGCGACTTGGGCAGCTTCGTTGCTGAGGCGCGAGACCGAATCGCAGCCGACGTCGACCTGCCAACCGGCTACTTCACTCGGCTAGGAGGTCAGTTCGAGCACCTGCAGCGGGCCGGGCGTCGGATGATGATCATCGTCCCGTTGGCGCTGGCAGCGATTCTCCTCCTTCTCTACATGAGCACGCGATCCGTTCGAGACGCCGCGATGATTGCAACCGGTGCCCCCTTCGCTGCCTTCGGCGGCGTGGTTGCCTTGTGGCTGCGAGACATGCCGTTCACCATCTCCGCTGGAGTCGGATTCGTGGCCGTCGCCGGCGTGTCGATGCTCAACGGGCTTGTGCTCGTATCGACCATCCGCCGCAAGAACGACGATGAGGGCCTGCCGCTCGAGGAGGCCGTCGAGGAGACCCGGCTGATTCGCCTGCGGCCCATCCTGATGACCGCCATGGTCGCGGCGCTCGGCTTCGTGCCCATGGCTCTCAACACCGGCGTTGGCGCAGAGGTGCAGCGCCCCCTGGCAACCGTTGTGATCGGCGGCGTGCTCGCCGACAACGTGTTGACCCTGATGATCCTGCCAGCTCTCTACGTTCTCTTCGGGCGGAGAGCAGACCGTCGGCCAGGTCCAGCTCCGTCCCCCACCAAGTCGTGATCCGACTCTAGGGCCCACGGGTCAGCTGAACAGGAACGCGGATCGAGAGGCTCATGGACCTCGCCGACCGGCCTCAGCCCCGCGGACTCCCCAGTTCGCGTTCCCGTTCAGCGGGCTCTGCGCCCTCTGTGTCTCTGTGGTTCCAAACCTGAACCGTTCAGATCGCGAAGCGCTTGCTACCACCGAACGGTTCGGATGCAATCGAGATGCCGCTCGAGGCGCACGGCGGGCCCGACGGGTGGAGCCGATGGAGACAATCACGAAGCACACTCTCGGCTACCTCGCCGCCCTGGTGCTGACAGGCGCGGCGGTCCTCGTGGCCAGCCGGCTGCAGCCCGGGCAGTTCGGGCAGGATGGAGGCCAGCTCGTGAGCGGAGTCCTGACCGGCGCCGATGGCGAGGCGATCGCTGGGGCCACGGTCGCGCTCGTCCCTGGCGGCCGCAGCCCCGAGGGGCTCCCGGCGCAGCGCCTCATCGAGCACCGGGACGGTGGGCGGCGCGCGACGACGAACGCCGATGGCGCGTTCCGCTTCGAAGCGATCGAGGCGGGCGCCCTCTGGATCGGTGCGACCGGCGAGGTCGCGGGCTCGGCGCCCCTGGACGCGCCCCCCGTCCTGCAGCTCTTCGAGAAGGTCGCCGACGTGGCGCTCGACGGGCTCGACGTCGTGGTCGAGCGGGGCGTCTTCCTCACGGGCGACGTGCTGCTGCACGCGGGCGGGCCGGCCGAGGAG
>CAYGST010000173.1:0-8806 GCA_964352415.1 uncultured Planctomycetaceae bacterium
TCGGTCCCGAGCTGAAGCTGCACCAGTGCGGCATGCCGAAGACGATCGCGCTGGAGCTGTTCCAGCCGTTCATCATCCGCCGCCTGAAGGAGCTCGGCCTCGCCGACACCATCAAGTCGGCGAAGCGCATGCTCGAGCGCCGCGACGAGGACGTGTGGGACATCCTCGAGGAGGTCACCCGTGACCACCCCGTGCTGCTGAACCGCGCGCCCACGCTGCACCGCATGGGCATCCAGGCTTTCGAGCCGGTCCTCATCGAAGGCAACGCCATCCGTCTGCACCCGCTCGTCTGCGGCGGCTTCAACGCCGACTTCGACGGTGACCAGATGGCGGTCCACCTGCCGCTCTCGTTCGAGGCGCAGATCGAGGCCTCGACCCTGATGCTGGCGAGCAACAACGTGTTCTCGCCCGCCAACGGCTCGCCGATCATCTCGCCGTCGCAGGACATGGTCCTCGGAATCTTCTACCTGACCCGTCAGCCGATGGGGGACCTGGCGATCGCGACGAAGAGCTTCTCGTCGCTGCACGAGCTGTTCCTCGCGTACGGACACGGTGAAGCGAAGACGCACAACACGGTGCGCTGCCGCATGGAGCCGGGCACCCTCGTCAAGCTGGGGAGCAAGCAGATCCCGGTCCAGGTCGGCGACGACGGCCGCATCGACTCCATCGAGGAGCCGGGCAAGCGCGTCTACCTCGAGACCACGATCGGCCGCGCGATCTTCAACGACATCCTTCCTCCGGGGATGCCGTACTACAACTACGAGCTCTCCAAGCGCGGCATCAGCGAGCTGATCTCCGATTGCCACAGACTGCTCGGCCGCGACGCGACGCTGATCCTCCTCGACAACCTCAAGGACCTCGGCTTCAAGTCGTCGACCCGCGCTGGCCTCTCGTTCGGCAAGAGCGACATCCGCATCCCGGACACGAAGCAGGCGATCCTGGACTCGACCCAGAAGGAGATCGACCAGGTCGAGAAGGCCTTCATGAAGGGCGTCATCACCGAGGGTGAGCGCTACCTCAAGATCGTCGACTACTGGACGCACGCCCGTGAAAAGGTCGGTGAGAACCTCATGGAGCTGCTCGCCGAGGACTACGACACGGCCTCTGGCTACGTCAACCCGATTCACTGCATGGTGTCGTCGGGCGCGCGTGGTTCGGTCGACCAGGTGCGACAGCTCGGCGGGATGCGCGGTCTGATGGCGAAGCCGTCCGGCAAGATCATCGAGACGCCCATCAAGGCGAACTTCCGCGAAGGCCTGAAGGTTCTCGAGTACTTCTCGTCGACCCACGGCGCGCGAAAGGGCCTCGCCGACACGGCGCTCAAGACGGCGGATGCCGGCTACCTGACGCGGAAGCTGACGGACGTCGCGCAGAACGTGGTGGTCACCGAAGAGGACTGCGGAACGCCGAACGGCGTTCTCAAGGCGGTCGTCTACAAGGGCGACAAGGTCGCGGTCTCCCTGGCTCAGGGCATCCGCGGTCGCGTGGCCCGCGACACGATCGTCGACATCGTCAACGACGAGATCGTCGTGCGGAAGGACGAGCTCATCACCGAGGAGATCGCCGCGCGCGTCGAGGCTCTCGGTCACGAGAAGATCTGGGTGCGCAGCCCGCTGACCTGCGAAGCGCCGCTCGGCTGCTGCATGCGCTGCTACGGCATGGACCTCTCGCGCGGCACGATCGCCGAGCGCGGTCTCGCCGTGGGCATCATCGCGGCCCAATCGATCGGTGAGCCGGGCACGCAGCTGACGATGCGGACATTCCACATCGGTGGTACGGCCAGCCGCTCGGTCGAGGAGTCGGAGCGCCGCATCAAGCGCGACGGGAAGGTGGCCTTCGGGCCGACCCTCAAGGTCGTGCGCAACAAGGATGGCCAGCTGGTCGTTCTCTCGCGGAACGGCGAGGTCCAGCTGCAGGACGAGCGCGGTCGCGAGCTCGACCGCTACTCCATCCCGGTTGGCGCCGAGATGAAGGTCGACGACGGCGACGAGATCAAGGCCGGCTCGATCATCTGTACCTGGGACCCGCACAACGTCCCGATCCTCGCGGAGACCGGGGGTACGGTCCGCTACGAGGACCTGCTGGAGGGCAAGACGCTGCGCCTCGAGAAGGACGCCCGTCACGGCTCGACCCGCGCGCAGGTCACGGACCACAAGGGCGATCTGCACCCGCAAATCATCATCGAGGACAAGAACGGCGATCCGCTGGCTCTCTACCCGATCCCGGAGCGCGCCTACATCGAGGCGAGCGCGGGCCAGACGGTGAGCGCTGGCGAGGTGATCGCGAAGACGGCGCGTGAGGCTGCGGGTACGCAGGACATCACGGGCGGTCTGCCGCGCGTCACCGAGTTGTTCGAAGCCCGTCAGCCGAAGAACCCCGCCATCATCAGCGAGATCGACGGCGTCGTCGAACTCGGTGACAAGAAGCGCGGTAAGCGGACGATCATCGTTCGCGCGGTCGGCGAGAGCGGAGAGGTCATCCAGGAGCACGAACACGCTGTCCCGCAGGGCAAGCACCTGCGCGTCCACAAGGGCGACGAGGTGCGCGCCGGCGAGCCGCTGGTCGACGGACCCCTGCACCCGCAGGACATCCTGCGAATCCGTGGTGAGGAAGAGCTCCTGCGCTACCTCATGAACGAGGTGCAGAACGTCTACCGTTCGCAGGGCGTGACGATCGACGACAAGCACATCGAAACGATCCTGTCCCAGATGGTGCGCAAGGTGGAGGTCAAGGACTCCGGCGACTCGGAGTTCCTGCCCGGCGCGGTCGTCGAGAAGTTCCGCTTCCGTCGCCAGAACGACGGACTGCGTCACCAGCGCAAGAAGCCGGCGACGGGGCAGACGCTTCTGCTCGGCATCACCAAGGCCTCGCTGTCCTCGGACTCGTTCATCTCGGCGGCCTCGTTCCAGGAGACCACCAAGGTGCTGACCGAGGCCGCGATCGCCGGGCGCCGCGACTTCCTCGTCGGCCTCAAGGAGAACGTGATCCTCGGCCACATGGTCCCGACGGGCACGGGCTTCCGCGACCACTACCGGACCCGCGTGAAGAAGAACATCGACTTCGGCGAGATCGGGAGTGGCTCCGGCTACGGATCCTCGATGGACGCCGAGCTCGACGAGCTCTTCGGCGGTGGCGGCATCGCCAGCGCTGCTGCGCTGGCCCCGACCGGCTCGGACGGAATGACGTCCGCGCCCAGCGAGACCCCGGTCGCGATCGCCGAGCCCGAAGCGGAGACGCCGCCCGCCGTTGGCGGGGGCGCCGCGGAGGAGAGCGCCGGCGAGGCCTGATCCGGGCACGCTCGAGTCACCCTGGTGGGGGCCGGATCCGGCCCCTGTCCAGGGTTGACGGCGAGGCCCAGCTTCCTAGAATACTCGGCCCTCCAACCCGGAGGACCGACGGACACCGGCCCCGACACGGGGCGCACCGATACGTTTTCATGCCGACGATCAACCAGCTGATTCGCAAGGGGCGGACGAAGAACAAGAAGCGTTCGAAGTCCCCCGTGCTCGACTCTTGCCCGCAGAAGCGCGGGGTCTGCCTCCAGGTGAAGACCCAGACCCCGAAGAAGCCGAACTCGGCTCTGCGGAAGATCGCGCGTGTGCGCCTCTCCAACGGCAAGGAGATCACCGCCTACATCCCGGGTGAAGGCCACAACCTGCAGGAGCACTCCGTCGTGCTCGTGCGTGGTGGCCGCGTCCGCGACCTCCCCGGTGTCCGTTATCACATCCTCCGTGGCACGCTCGACACCGCTGGCGTCGACGACCGCGGCCAGGGTCGCTCGAAGTACGGCACCAAGCGTCCGAAGAAGTAACTAGAAGCGCGAGCGCATCATGCCCCGGAACTACAAGTCCACCGCCGTCTACGTGAAGGCCGATCCGAAGCTCGGGTCGATCATCGTGTCGAAGTTCATCAACAAGCTGATGCTCGACGGCAAGAAGAGCACCGCGCAGAAGATCTTCTACGAGGCGATGGACATCGCCTCCAAGCAGATCGAAGACTGCGAGGATCAGCTCGAGATCTTCACCAAGGCCCTCGACAACGTCCGTCCGATGGTCGAGGTCCGCTCCAAGCGCGTCGGGGGTGCCAACTACCAGGTGCCCCGCGAGGTGAAGCGGAACCGTCAGCAGAGCCTCGCGATCCGCTGGGTCGTCGACAACGCTCGCAAGAAGAAGGGCAAGCCCATGGCAGTCTGCCTCGCTGCGGAGCTGGTCGACGCCTACAACGGCACCGGCTCGTCCGTCCAGTGGAAGGAGAACATCCACAAGATGGCCGAAGCGAATCGCGCCTACGCGCACTTCGCCTAGCGCCCACGCTCGCTGCGGCCGCCTGGCCGCGCGCGCCTGACAGAACGAGCAGCCGGTCGCGAGACCGGCTGCTTCCGTATCCGGCCCACCCGCGTCACCGATGGACCTCGACATCCTCATCCTGCGCGACCCTCGGGAGTCGACGAAGAAGTGCTCGCTCACGCCGCTGCGTGGCCTGCCCGGCGTCGAGTTCCGGACGTACCATGCGGATCGCCGCGTCGACGCGACCGGCCGCGTGCTGCTCGACCCCGAGGGGGAGGAGCTGACGGAGGCGGACGCCGGCCTTGGCCTGTTCCTGATCGACTGCGCCTGGCGGCGGGTGCCGAGCCTGCGCCGCACCGTCGAGGGCGATCCGGTTCGCCGTCGCCTGCCGGAGCTCACGACCGCCTACCCGCGGAAGAGCTCGACCTTCGAGGATCCGGTGACCGGCCTCGCGTCGATCGAGGCGCTCTACGCGGCGGCCTGCGTGCTCTACGGCCCGCACCCGGAGCTGCTCGAGGCCTATCGCTGGCGCGAGGCGTTCCTCGCGGCGAATCCGCTCCTCGCCGCCGCGCGCTGAGGGGCGCGCGCTCCCCGGAGGCGGGGGATGGGTCCGCGGAGTCGGGCCGCCAGGTGGCACACGCGCCTCGCGAGGCTCCGCGCCCTCGTCGCCTCAAGCCGCGTGGCTCGTTGGCTGCTCGTCGAAGGTCGTGTCCAATGTGGGTATGAGCCCGACCCTCGTCAGCGCCCCCGACTCCGGCTCCGAACCAATGGACCTCGCCCGGCTGCGCAACTTCGGCGTCGCCGCCCACATCGACGCGGGCAAGACGACCGTGTCCGAGCGCATGCTGCAGCACTCGGGCGTCGAGCGCCGCGCAGGCGCCGTCGACGAGGGCACCTCGGTCATGGACTGGATGGCGGAGGAGCGTGAACGGGGCATCACGATCACCTCGGCGGCGACGCGGATCCCGTGGCGCGACCACGAGCTGAACCTGATCGACACGCCAGGCCACGTCGACTTCACGGTCGAGGTCGAGCGCTGCATGCGAGTCCTCGACGGCGCGGTGCTCGTGATCGATGCCGTGGTGGGGGTGCAGGCGCAGACCGAGACGGTCTGGCGGCAGATGGAGCGGCACGACGTGCCGGCCATCGCCTTCGTCAACAAGTGCGACCGCGCGGGCGCCGACTTCCACGCGGCGATCGCCACCATCGAGGCGCGGCTCGGCGCGTCGCCCATCGCGATCCAGCTGCCGGTGTTCGACGCGGAGGGGGCGCTGCTATGCCTCGTCGACCTGGTGGAGGAGCGGGCGATGGCCTTCGAAGCCGTGGCGGGCGCGCGACAGCTCGTCGAGGTCCCCGTTCCGGCGGAGGCCAAGGAGGAGGTCGAGCTGATGCGGCACTACTTGCTCGAGGCCGTCGCCGAGCACAGCGAGGAGCTCCTCGACCTGTTCCTGGAAGCCGAGCCGATTCCAGCGCAGCTCTTGCGGGAGGCGCTGCGCCAGGGCGTGCTCGGGCGCGCTCTGGTGCCGGTCCTCGCCGGGGCCGCCCTGCGTGACATCGGAGTCCAGCCGCTGCTCGACGCCGTCGTCGACTACCTGCCGTCGCCGCTCGACGTGCCTCCGCTGTCGGGCACCCTCGTGAAGAGCGGTGACGGCGTGCGGGTGCAGGTCGACCCGAGCGGGCCGCCGGTCGCGCTGGCGTTCAAGCTGCACACGGGGCCGCACGGCGATCTGACCTTCATGCGGCTCTACTCCGGGACGTTCGAGCCCGGGATGTCGCTCTACAACCCGCGCACGAAAAAACGCGAGCGCGTCGCGCGCGTCCTGCGGATCCACGCGGACGACAAGCAGTCGCTGGAGCGTTGCACGGCCGGCGACATCGTCGGCTTCACCGGGCTCAAGGCGACGGGGACCGGAGACACGCTCTGCAGCGAGGGGCAGCCCCTGACGCTCGAGGCGTTGACCTTCCCCGAGCCGGTGATCACACGCGTGATCGAGCCGGACAGCGGGGCCGAGCGGGACAGGCTGCGGAGCGCCCTCGAGTGGCTGGTCCACGAGGACCCGAGCTTCCATGCCCGCGAGGAGGAGTCCGGCCAGTGGGTGGTCGGGGGCATGGGGGAGCTGCACCTCGAGATCATCGAGCACCGCCTGACGAACGAGTTCCGCCTGGAGCTGCGCGTCGGCGAGCCCCGCGTGGCCTACCGCGAGGCCTTGACGGGGGAGGGGCAGAGCTCGGCCGAGGTCGATCGGTCGCTCGGCGGGAAGGATGCCTACGCGCGCGTCACCGTGGCCGTGGCGCCCGCCACCGAGCCGGGGCCTCCGCAGGTCGTCTTCGAGGCTGGGTGCGTCCTGACCGAGGCGGCGCGGGCCGCGATCGACCAGGCCCTGGTCCAGGAGGCCCAGGTCGGGCCGCGCTTCGGCTACCCCCTCTCGGGGGCCGCCATCCAAGTTCTGGAGAGCGCAACCCGCGAGGGGCGCGAGAGCGAGGCGGCCTACGTGCAAGCCGCCGTCGCGGCGCTGCGCCAGGCGATGCCGTCGGACGGGGTCCGGATCGAGGAGCCCCGCATGGCGTTCGAGATCGAGTCGCCGGCCGAGTTCTCCAGCGGCATCATCGCCGACCTTGGGGCTCGCCACGCGCAGGTCACGGAGGTGGGCTCGGAGGGCGAAACCCGCTCCATTCGCGGTTCCGTGGCACTCTCGGCCATGTTTGGCTACTCGACCGCGGTGCGTTCCCTCTCCCAGGGACGAGCCAGCTACTCGATGACCCCGGCGGGCTTCCGCCCGATCCCTGAGTCCGAGCTCGAGTCGCGGGGGCTGACCTGGCACTGAGCCGATCCGGGGCCGCCGGAAAAAAAGTGGGAGTAGCGCCAGCTTCTAGGGTGGGAGCATTGACCTCCCTGGGGCTCACTGCTATTTTGCTCGGCCCTCAGACCGGGAGGAGGCGTTCGGAACACCATCCGAACGACCGACCGGGGAGGAACCCCCCGTTCCGACCGTTGCCAGGGCGATGAGCGCTCATGACGGACCCCCGTCGTGAGCTCTGCTCGTCTCTATGGGTACTGACTGCTACTGATGAAGGACAAGATCCAGATCCGCATGGAAGCCTACGACCACGAGGCTCTCGACCAGTCGTGCGTCGACATCGTCGAGACCGCGAAGCGCACGGGTGCTAAGGTCGCTGGTCCCATTCCGCTGCCGACTCGGATCGAGAAGTACACAGTGCTGCGGTCGCCGTTCATCGACAAGAAGTCCCGCGAGCAGTTCGAGATCCGGACGCACACGCGCCTGATCTTCATCTCCGAGCCCACCCCTCAGACCGTGGACAGCCTGTCCAGTCTGAACATGCCCGCCGGCGTGGACATCCGCATCAAGGCCTAGCCTCGAGCGCGGCGCCCGGCGCTGCGTCTGGATCCCGTGCGAGCTTCCTGCTCGCCACCCCGTCAGCTCTTCTCCTCACAACTCAGCACCGCACCGAACGGCTTCGTCGCCGGGGTCTCCCCTCGTCGAAGTCGTGAGCGCGTGCGGTCGCCACGATCCTTTTCTACCGCGTGGCTCGGCGTCACGGCCCTTGGAGGCCACCGAGTCGAACCGGTTCAACCATCTCTTCTCTCGGGAATCATGACGCTGATCCTAGGGCGCAAACGAGGCATGACTCAGCTGTTCGCTGAGGACGGCACCGTTACAGGCGTGACCATCGTTGAGGCAGGTCCCTGCGTCGCGACGCAGGTCCGCACCGGGGACGCTGACGGCTACGACGCCGTTCAGTGGTCCTTCGAGGACGTGCGCGAGTCGCGGACGGCCAAGCCGATGCGTGGGCACTTCAAGAAGGCCGATGTGGCCCCGAAGCGCTTCCTCCGCGAAGAGCGCCTGGCCAAGCCGGCCGAGGTCGCCGTGGGGGAGACCCGCTCGGTCGACGCCTTCCAAGAGGGCCAATTGGTCGACGTCATCGGGACCACGAAGGGTCGTGGCTTTGCCGGCACCATCAAGCGCCACGGGTTCGCCCGCGGCCCGAAGACCCACGGCTCGATGAACTATCGTGCACCGGGTTCGATCGGCTGCTCGGCCTACCCGTCGCGTGTGTTCAAGGGCAAGCGCATGGGTGGTCATTACGGCGCCAAGCGCCAGACCACCAAGAACCTCAAGATCGTGCGCGTCGACACCGAGCGCAACCTGCTGTTCATCAAGGGCGCGGTTCCCGGCGCGAACAACGGCTTCGTCCAGATCCAGACGGCGAAGACCGGCACCAAGACCCCCAAGCAGCGCTGACCCGCGGAGATGTCCAAGATGCAAGTCAAGAGCTACAAGGCGGGTAGTGTCGGTGAGGTTCAGGTCTCTGCCGAGGCGTTCGGGGACAAGATCCTCTACCGCACCCTCAAGGACGCGATCGTGATGCACCAGGCGAACCAGCGCCAGGGCAACGCCTCGACCAAGGGACGCTCCGAGGTCAAGGGAACGAACAAGAAGCCGTACCGGCAGAAGCACACCGGCCGCGCCCGCGCCGGCGACGTCAAGTCGCCCATCTGG
>CAYGST010000174.1:0-8805 GCA_964352415.1 uncultured Planctomycetaceae bacterium
CGCGCCCTGGCGGCGTCCACCGGCGTCCTGCACACGACGGCCAGCCTCGAGGGCGCGGAGCCGCAGCTCGCGCTGCGGCTCGACGAGCGCGAGGTCGAGCTCGCCGGCCTCACACGCGCGTCGGTCGCGCGTCAGCTCGAGGCCGCGCTGGAGGGCTCGCTAGGCGGCTCGCTGATCGAGGACACCGAGGAGCTGCCCGTGCGCGTGCGACTCACGGGCTCGGCCCGCAGCGATCTGGCGCGCCTCGCCTCGCTGGAGCTGCCCGTCCCGACGAGGGACGGCGAGCCCCGCTGGACCTCACTGCGCGCCCTCGGCGAGATCGAGCTGCAGCCGGCGACGCGCCGCATCACGCGCCGCGAAGGGCTGCGCACCAACGTCGTCCAGGCCTGGGTCGAGGCCGGGACCCTGCCCGCCGTCGCGCTCGCAGACCTCGAGCGACGCCTCGTGGAGAGCGGCTTCGAGCCGCCCGAGGGCGTGACGCTCACCGTCGGCGGCGAGGCCGCGGAGCGCGACGACGCCGTGGGCAAGCTGGCGGCCTCCGCCGCGATCCTGATGGTGCTGATGGCCTCGACGCTCGTCATGAGCTTCCGCTCGTTCCGCCTCGCCGGGCTGATCGGTGGCGTTGCCTTCGCGTCGGTCGGGCTCGCGCTGGGCTCGCTGTACCTCTTCGGCTACCCGTTCGGCTTCATGTCGATCGTGGGAACGATGGGCCTCGTCGGCGTCGCCATCAACGACTCGATCGTGGTCCTCTCCGCCATCACCGGAGACGAGCGCGCGCGCGCCGGCGACGCGCGCGCGGTGGCCGAGGTCGTCCTCGAGTCGACGCGGCACGTGCTCGCCACGACCGTGACGACGGTCGCCGGATTCCTGCCTCTCTTCCTCGGCGGCGGGATGTTCTGGCCGCCCGTGGCCGTCACGATCGGTGGAGGCGTGGTCGGTGCGACTCTGCTGGCGCTCGTCTTCGTGCCGTCGGGCTACGCCCTGCTGCGCTGCCGGCGCAATCCGCAGGACGCGGCCGAGCCGCGCGGCACGGGTGCCGTCGCGATCGCCTGAGCGCACGCGCTCCGCCGGGCGGGATTCCGCGACTTGCGGCGGCGCCGCTTTCCCGCGACGCCGCCCCGACTTACGCGACGCCCGCGCGAACGCGGCGCGTCGCCGGTGGAGAGTGCGCGGAGCCGCTGCTACGCTCCCGCGCCGCGAACCCGGGGCCAACACCTTGAGCCAACTCCTCGATACCCTGAATCCCGAGCAGCGCCGCGCTGTCGAGACGACGGAAGGACCCCTCCTCGTGCTCGCCGGCGCGGGCAGCGGCAAGACGCGGGTCATCACGTTCCGCATCGCGCACCTCCTCGACAAGGGCGTCCCGCCCGAAGCGGTGCTGGCCATGACGTTCACGAACAAGGCCGCGGCGGAGATGCGCGAGCGCGTCGCGCAGCTCGTTGGCGAGGAGCGCGCCGAGCGCCTGACGATCGGCACGTTCCACTCGTTCTGTCTGCGCACGCTGCGCGACAACGCCGAGCACGTCGGCTTCGCGGGCGGAATCAGCATCGCGGACGCCGCAGATCAGCTGGCCGCCTGCAAGAGCGTGCTGCGCGAGCTGCACATCCCCGAGGCCAACATCCAGCCGGGGGTGCTGCAGAGCCGCGTCTCGCTGCTCAAGAACCAGCTCGTGACGCCCGAGGAGTTCGCCAAGCGACCGGGCAACGAGATCGACGACCTCGTGGGCCGGGGCTACGCACGCTACGAGGACTTCCTGCGCCGTTCGCGCAAGATGGACTTCGACGACCTCTTGCTCTACACGGTCCTCCTGCTCAAGGACAACGAGTACGTGCGCGGCGGGCTACAGCGCCGCTACCGCTACGTCCTCGTCGACGAGTACCAGGACACGAACGAGCCCCAGTTCGAGATCGTGCGCCGGCTGTCGCAAGAGCACCGCAACCTGTGCGTCGTCGGCGACGACGACCAGTCGATCTACTCCTGGCGCGGGGCCGACGTCTCCAAGATCCTCGGCTTCGACAAGTCGTTCCCCGAGGCCGAGATCGTCCGCCTGGAGACGAACTACCGCTCGACCCAGGAGATCCTCGACGCGGCCAACCGCGTGATCGCGAACAACCCGACGCGCCACGAGAAGACGCTGCGCTCGCACGCTGGCCGGGGCGAGCTGGTCCAGCTCGTCGTGCACCGCGACGACACGATCGAGGCGGAGTACGTGGTGCGCGATCTGCACCAGCGGGTCGACAAGGGCCAGGAGCGCTACGCCGACTTCGCCATCCTGTTCCGCACCGCAACCCAGCCGCGCGTGATCGAGGCCGAGCTGCGCGCGCGCGACGTGCCCTACGTGCTGATCGGCGGGATGAGCTACTTCGACCGAAAGGAGATCCGCGACGTCCTCGCCTACCTCAAGCTCATCCAGAACCCGAAGGACGAGGTCGCGCTGCTGCGCATCGTCAACTGCCCGCCGCGCGGCGTCGGCAAGACGACCATCGACCGCGTGCTCGAGTTCGCGACGGAGAAGGGCATCACGGTGCCCGAGGCCTTCGACCGCGCGGGCACCCTCGAGAAGCTGAACAAGAAGGCCGTCGCCGCCGTCCAGCGGTTGCAGGAGCGCCTCAGGGAGTTCGGCGAGGTCAAGCCGAAGGACGACCTCGTCGAGTTCATCGAGCGCGTGCTCGAGGACTTCGCCTACCGCTCCGAGGTCGAGCGCTGCTACCCGAACCCCGATGACCAGACCAAGCGCTGGCAAGCGGTCGAGGACCTCCTCGTGCTCGCCGCCAAGCACGTCAAGCGTCGCAAGAAGCCGAGCCTCGGCACGTTCCTGAACGAGCTGACGCTCAGCACGAGCGAGGACCGCTCGAAGGACGAGGGGGAGCGCCGCAACGCCGTCACGCTGATGACCTTGCACGCGGCCAAGGGCCTCGAGTTCCCGCGCGTGTACCTCGTGGGCCTCGAGGAGGGCATCCTCCCGCACTCGCGCGCCGTCGCCGAGGACGGCGTCGAGGAGGAGCGGCGGCTGATGTACGTCGGGATCACCCGCGCGCGTCAGGGCCTCACGCTCAGCCACACCCTGGAGCGCCGCCGCTACGGCACGACGGTCCAGGTGCACCCGTCACGCTTCCTGTTCGAGATGAAGGGCCAGGAGCCGCCGGAGGACTGGATCCCGGCCGGCAGCGAGTCGGAGCTCCCGCGCGAGAAGCGCGAGCAGAAGCGCAAGGCCGCCAAGAAGAAGCGCCGCAAGAAGGCCGCGCGCCGCTGAGCGCGGACGGCGCCCGGGGTCAGTCCTCTTCGCTCTCCGCGTCGCCGATGTAGCCCAGGCTGCGGAGCTGCTCGAGGCGCTCCTGAACGCGAGGCAGGTCGACGCTGCCGCGTTCGAGCTGCGCCGCGAGCCACTCGGCCGAGTCGTGGGTGTCGACGTACCGAGGCGCGAGGGCCTGGGCGAACTCCGGCGTGAACAGGGTCTCGAGGACGACGCCCTCCATGTCCCTGCCGATCGGCACCCCGCGCAGCGCCAGGAGCGTGGGCGCGATGTCGACGACGTCGCCGAGCTGCGGCAGGTCGGCGCGGCTCAGCTCGCGCACGGGGGTTGGACCCGTCGCGCGGCGAACGCCTGGACCGGCGGCGATGAGGACTCCCGGCGGGCCGGAGCCGTGCCCGCCGGACTCCCTCCCGGCGGGATCGCCCGCGTCGAGGTCGAAACGGGCGTCGACGCGCTTCGCCTGCATGCCGTGGTCGGAGAGCACGAGGATCGTCGCGTCCCTCGGGAGCTCGGCGAGGAGCTCGCCGAGGGCGGCATCGATCTGCTCGTAGGTCCGGTTCACGACCTCACCGAGCTCCTGCAGGCGGGCCGCGCTCGGCGGATGGCGAAACGGCGCGGGCTCGTGGAAGCGCCAGAAGCGATGGCCGATGACGTCCGCGCTGCTGAAGTAGACCAGGAAGACATCGGGCAGCGGGTGATCGCGCAGGAGCTGCAGCGCGACGTGGCGGATCGACTCGTCCGCACGGATGGACCACTTGCAGGAGTCCCAGTTCGCCGCGTTCGCCGGCGTGCCGTCGAAGGGCGTGTCGGGATAGATGCTGCGCAGGGCCTGGGGGAGCGTGCGATCGACCTCCTCGATCGCTGCGAACACCTCCCCCTCGAGCTGGACGGGGTGGACCTGGCCGGCGACGTCCGGCTCGACCCCTCCATCCTCGAGCAGTCCGCGATTGGGCTGCGACACCATGACCCCGTCGATCTCCTCGACCGGGAAGGTCGTCCACCAGCCGAGCACCACGCTCGTGCGCCCGTAGTCGCCCAGGATGTTCCAGAGCGCCTTGGTGGTTCGATCCGCGCTCGAATACAGCGTCCGATCACCGTTCCCATCCGTCCGCGTGAAGTCGAGGATCCCGTGCTCGGCGGGCGACTTGCCGGTCGCGACGGTCGTCCAGATCAGCGGCGACTTCGCCGGCGCCTGCGTAGACAGGAGACCGTAGCAGCCCCGCTCCATCAGCCCCTCGAGGGCCGGCATGCGCCCCGCGCGAAGCAGCGGGAGCGCAACGTCCCACTCCAGCCCGTCGAGCCCGATGACGACGACGGGATCGGTCACCCCTTCGTCGTGTCCCCGGGAACAGGACGTCAGCGCGAGCGCGACGAGCCCGAGCGTGAGGGTGGACTCCCGGGCATTCTTCATCGCGTATCTCGGCGGCGGGGGGGAGACGGAAACTTGCCCTGGAGAGGCCCGGCTGCTCGCTCGGGTCGTGGTACCCCGAGCCCCGGGCCGGCCCTTCATCGGCGGCGCCTTCGCCGCTGGCGGACGGGCGATTCAGACTGGCGGGACCGCACCGCTCCCTGACGGCACGGAGTCTAGGTTCTCCACCGGGCTCCCCACAGCCCCAGCGCTCTTTCCTCGGTGCCTCGGCAGCTCAGTCCCCCTTCGTACTCTCCTCTCACCGGCAACGGCTTCGCGAAGACCTCGGCGCGCAGGCGTCCCCGAGACCGAGGGGCGCTCCCCCGACACGCGCCAACGAAGAGAGCGGCGCCGCTCGCGCGACGCCGCTCCTTTGGTCGATCCTACCGAGCCGTGAGGCTCAGCAGAGTCTCAACTTCGTCCTACGGCTGGTAGGTAACGGTCCAGCCGTTGGAGAAGTTGAAGCCGTTGCCGCAGGGGCTGCCTTGCGGGTCGCGGTACCAGAACTGGAAGTTCGAGGCCGAACCCATGTTGGCGACCGAACCGAACGGCGAGCCAAGGAAGTCATTGAAGGTCGTCGCGCCGGCCGCGGTGACCTGCACCTGCGAACGCTGGCTCTGACCCGTGGTGCAGAGGATGCCGTCACCCGCCGGGATGCCGACCTGGTTGTTGCCCTTGATGAGCAGACCCGGCTTGGCGCCGACGACGCCGGCGATGTTGAAGGCGAGGGTGTCGTTCGAGAACGAACCGTTGCCGGTGCCGGTCAGGGTCGCGCCAGCGCCACCCGAGTTCGCGCAGCCTTCGCCAGCGCCGCCGTTGTTGACGCAGGGGCAGAGGGCGCCCGAGCCGTCGCCGAAGCAGTAGGCGTTACCGGTGTTGTTGCCACCGGGGCCCGCGGCACCTTCGAGCTGAAGGTAGAACGAGCTGTAGGGGTTCGCGGCCGAGTAGCCACCGAAGAAGAAGCAACCGCCGGCCGGGTTGTTCGTCACCTCGAAGAAGTCGAGGTTGCCGATACCGGATCCCGGGAGGGCCGAGGCGCCCACGAAGGTGGTGCCGCCGCCAACGCCGCCGCAGCTCGCGTTGAAGAAGCCAAGCGGGTCGCCCGTGAGGAGCGGGCCCGCGTCGAGACCGGTCGTCGGAATGAGCTGGGTCCAGCTCCAGCCGAAGCTGTCCGTCGAGGCGACGTTGTCGTAGGTGCCGTTGCAGTCGCCGCCGAGGGCGAACTCGAACGTGGTGTTCTCCAGGTCGAAGCCGATGATCCAGCAGCCCTGGGAGCCCGCGGCCGTGCCGGCCGGGACGTTGACGAGCGCGAAGGCGGCCGTCGCGGGCGACGGGTAGCCAGCGCCACCGTTGTCACACGCGGCGTAGCAGTCGTAGAAGCCGAGGCCGATCGTGGTGACGAGCGGCTCGTAGGAGCAGTAGGCCACCGTGAAGCCGTTGACCGTGTAGTTGTCGGCCAAACCGGTCAGCGAGGTGGTGTTGGTCGGCGACGACAGGCTCGGAATACGGCCGGAGTCACCAGCCTCCTCACCCTGCACGAGGCCGGTGAAGAAACCGGTGGTGCAGGTGTTGTCGTAGATCACCTCGGGGCCGGCGAGGGCGACCGGGGTGAGGCCGCGGGTCCAGGTACCGGTAGCAAGGTGGAAGGTACCGGCGTCCTTGACCGGCGAGGTGATGGGCTGGGCCTGGGTGGCGGTCTGCGCGAAGGCAGAGCCGGCCAGCACCATCGCGCCAGCGGCGCTGAGAGTGAAGCGAAGAAGCATAGGTTTGATCTCCTAGTACTGAAGAAATCTCGGGAAGTCGGAGTGAACCGATGGGTGGTTCTACCCCTGGCGGCTGCATCTGTCCAGACACCCAAGCTGCCGTGAAGCGCCTCGGGAGCTGGGCCAAAAGACAGACAAAGAGCCGGATCTCGCGTGATCGCGAGAGTCGTGGATAGGAGTCGATGCGGCTCGGAGATGTTCCACCCATTCGAGCCTTCTTTCGGCTCGGCCAGGGTCTCCAGCGCAACGACTTAGGTCGAGGGCGCGGGGGGCTGGCGAGGCGGAGTCGGGCGGCGAGTGAGGCGGTCTCCGAAGAGCTGCTCGCTCCTGGATCTCCCAAGCATAGCCCCGTTCAGAGCCAGGGGTTCAAAATGCGACTTCGAATTTCCAGGCCCTGCCACGCAGGGTCGGCCCGCGCTCAGAAATGCTGAAATTCAAACGATTTGGAGCTGTCAGCGCCCCCTCGCGCGCCGCCACCGATTGACCTCGAGCAGTCGCCAGAGCCGCGCTCACCCCCGCTCCTCCCAGATACCGCCCAGGACCTGTGCGGCCCAGAAGGGCGGCGCCGTCAGGAGGCC
This sequence comes from uncultured Planctomycetaceae bacterium, assembly GCA_964352415.1. Lineage (GTDB taxonomy): Bacteria > Planctomycetota > UBA1135 > UBA1135 > JABACD01. The sequence goes on from CAYGST010000174.1 coordinate 7,003, forward strand.
CGCGGGAGCGACAGGCAGAAGCTCGCCCCGGCCAGGCCCGTCTCTGGCTCGAGGACCAGGTCACCACCGAGGTCCCGGGCCAGGCCACGGCAGAGAGCCAGTCCCAGGCCAACCCCAGGGTTCGGGTTCGCGGGATCGAGGCCCCCGCGGTCGAAGGCCTGGAACAGGGTGCGCCGCGCCTCGGCGGGCACTCCGTCCCCGTGGTCGCGTACCCGCAGCCGGAGGACACGGCCCGTCGCGTCCGCGAGCAGGTCGATGCGCTCCCCGGCGCGCCCGTACTTGCAGGCGTTGTCGACCAGGTTGAAGAGGATCCGTCCCACCGCCTCCGGGTCGGTGTCCACCTCGACGCCCTCGACGCCCTGACAGCGCACGTCGAGCGTGAGGCCAGCCTCCTCGGCGCGTGCCTCCAGGGACGGCCGCAGGCGCTCGAGGAGCTCCGCAACCCGGCCGCGCTCGCGCCGCAGGTCAGCCCTCCCCTGCTCGAGTCGCGAGTAGGCGAGCACGTTCTCCACGAGAGTCGACAGTCGGTCGGACTCCTTCTCGAGCGTCGCGAGGTACTCGGCGCGGCGCTCCTCCGGGACCTGTCCGCGGGCGAGCATTTCCGAGTACAGCCGGAAGGTCGTCAGCGGCGTCCGCAGCTCGTGGGTCACCGTCGAGGCGAAGCGGCTGCGCTGCTCGCCGTAACGGATGCTCGACCGCAGGCTGAAACCCACCGCCCCGAGCGCGAGGAGCGCGACGCACCACCCGACCACGAGCGCGGTCGCCGCGGGCGAGGCACCGGCGCCCGTCAGCGGCGGCAGTGGCCCGGGTTCGAGGCGCGCGGGGATCGACGCCAGGGTGCGCCCCTGACCGTCGGGCGGCTCCAGCGGGTCGAGCAGCGGAACGAGGTCGGCGTTCGGCAAGAGATCCCCCACGAGCGCCAGGAGCGCCACACGCAGGCGCGGCCAGTCGGCGAGGAAGCCCTGCACGACGCGCTCCCGCGAACCGCTGACGCGCCGGCCGTAGCACAGCAGCGCGTCGCCAGGCCCGTCGAGCCAGAGCGGCACCAGCGGCGAGGAGCGCAGATCGCCGGTCGGCGTCGGCTGCGGTGCCGCCGCCATCCACGGGGAGGACTTGCCCTTGCCCTGCACCGAGAGCTGTGCTTGCTGCACCACCTGGGTGCGCAGGGTCTGCTCCTTCACGTTGTCCTGCATCAGCGGGGCCGCGTCCTCCCGGGCGAGCGCGTCGCCTTCGGCCAGGCGCACGAGGTTGGACTCGGCACCGCCGAGGCGCGCGACGAGCTGCGCGTAGCTGGTGACGGCGGCCAAGCGCCCGAGGGCGCTCCGGTCGAGCTCCAGGGTCGCGGGGAGCACACAGCCGGTCGCCTCCGCCAGATCGAGGCTGTTGCTCTCGGGCACCTGCGGCGAGGACCAGCGCTCCTGTTCGTCGACCTCGAAGTGGACCTGGATCACCTCCGACTGGAAGGACAAGAGCGGCGAGGGCAAGAGCACCTCACCCGGGGCAATCTGATTGAGCAGGTTCGTGTAGGCCTCGGACTGCGGCGTGTAGGCCTGGTACTCACGCGGGAGACGCGCGACCTCGGTCGAGAGCTGCGGACCGAACCAGGAGTCCATGCGCCACAGCGCCAGGCGCAGCGCCTCGGCCCGCCGCTGCTCCTCGCGCGCGACGCGCTCGCGGACCTCGAGCTCCCCCACCTCGAGCGAGATCCATCCGAGCGCGCAGAGCGTGAACGCGGCGCCGAAGGCGTAGAGCCCCCACCAGATCCGGCGTTGGCTCACCTCAGCACTCGACCTGGACGTCGTC
>CAYGST010000175.1:0-403 GCA_964352415.1 uncultured Planctomycetaceae bacterium
GTGAGAACCTCACGGGCTACTCGGTCATCGTCGACAAGTCGACCGTCCCCGTCGGCACGGCGCGCAAGGTCAAGGAGGCCGTCGCGTCCACGACGGACCAGGAGTTCGACGTCGTCTCGAACCCAGAGTTCCTGAAGGAGGGCGCCGCGATCGACGACTTCCTCAAGCCGGACCGCGTCGTGATCGGCTCCGAGAGCCCGCGCGCCGCCAAGGTCATGAACGAGCTCTACGCACCGTTCGTGCGGACCGGCAACCCGATCATCGAGACGGACATCGAATCCGCCGAGCTGACCAAGTACGCCGCCAACGCCATGCTCGCAACGCGCATCTCGTTCATGAACGAGATCGCGAACGTCTGCGAGCTCGTCGGCGCCAACGTGAACCACGTGCGCAAGGGCATCGG
>CAYGST010000175.1:413-8792 GCA_964352415.1 uncultured Planctomycetaceae bacterium
GCACCGACGCGCGCATCGGCTCGCGCTTCCTCTTCCCCGGCTGCGGCTACGGCGGCTCCTGCTTCCCGAAGGACGTCCAGGCGATCGTCCGCACCGCGGAGGAGTACGGCTACGATTTCCGCATCCTGAAGGCGGTCGAAGAGGTCAACGAGCGCCAGAAGCACACGCTGTTCGAGAAGGCCGAGAAGCACTTCGGCGACTTGAAGGGCAAGCACTTCGCACTCTGGGGCCTCGCCTTCAAGCCGAACACCGACGACATGCGCGAGGCGCCGGCGATCGTCCTCTGCAACCAGCTCCTCGAAGCCGGCGCGACGGTCACCGCGTTCGATCCGGAGGCCATGGAAGAGGCGAAGCACGTCTACATCGGAGACAAGATCAACTACGCCGACAAGCCGATGGACGCGCTCGACGGCGCGGACGCGCTGTTCGTCGTCACCGAGTGGAACGAGTTCCGCCGCCCGGACTTCGAGTCGATCTACGAGTCGCTCGAGCACCCCGTCATCATCGACGGCCGCAACATCTTCTCCCGCGACATCGTCGAGGAGATGGGCTTCACCTACTACGCCGTCGGCTGCTGACAGCGCGGCGTCGAGCCAACTCGGCCTCGAACCCCGAACATCGGGCATCGAGCGACGGGCAACGAACGCGCGGGAGCTGCGACCTCGGGTCGCGGCTCCCGTTCGTTCCGGGCGGCGGCTCACGCGCTGGACACGAGGTCGCAACGGTTCGTCGCCGCAGCGCGGCTCACGGCACCGGCGGGCCTCCCACGCCGGCCCCGACCGCTCGATCGGCCGGAGGTGCTCCGCGGCGCTTCGCCGCGCGCCGCGCGACGGCGCGCGCCAGGCGTCCGGGCGAGTGCATGCCGTCCAGCGCCGCTCGGACCCGCAGGCCGAGCGTGGACAGCTCCTCGGAGGCCTCCTTCAGACTCACGCGCCCCAGCTCGAGCACGCCCGCTGCGCCCTCGAGGTCCTCCGCATCGATCAGGCTGCCCGCCCAGGCGTCGAACGCGCGGACGCGCTGGAGCGGTGCCACGCCATGGCGCGCCGCCCGTCCGAAGCAGCGGCGAGCGTCCTCGGGTCGGCCGAGCTCGCTCAGCACGCGGCCCTGGCCGTAGGCGCCGAGGTCGCGCTCCTCGGCCCAGTCCTCGCCGAGCGCCTCGACCGATTCGTACCAGCCCAGGGCGTCCTTCCGTCGGCCCATCTGGCGCAGGGTGTGACCGAGCTCCAGCCCGGCGCGTGCGCCGAAGCTCGTCCGCCTTCCGAGATCCCAGGCCGCCTCGAACTCCTCCAGCGCCCCCGGTCGGTCGCCGCCGGAGCGCAGCAGCTCTCCGGCGCGGAAGGCGGCCTCAGCCCCCTGCGCACGCGCCTTCGGGAAGTAGCGGCGCACTGCGCGGTAGGCCTCGGCCGCCGCCTTGCGCGCGGCCTCGCGCGCTTCTCCGCGCGTTCCGCGCAGCGCGCGCTTGGCCTCGAGGGCCAGCTCGAGCTGCGCTTCCGGGGTCGCGCGACGCTGGACGCCCTCGGGGCGGCCGGGATGAGCCCTGAGCAGGCTCGGGGCACGCTCGGGACCACGGCGGGCCGCTTCGGGCGTCGAGGGGACCACCGCCGGCACCCGGGCCGCCGGTTCCACCTGCGCGGTCGGGACCTGGCCCACCAGGACGAGGAGCAGTGCGAGGCCCTTCACGCCACCGCCTCCCCGGCCGCGAAGCGCGGCGTCAGCTGCAGGGCAGAGCGCTTCTGCAGACTCCGTCGCAGTCGGCGGCGCAGCCGAAACAGGCGCATCTTGACGGTCTGGGTCGACACGCCGAGGCGTCGGGCGGCTTCACCGCAGCCGAGGTCTTCGCGGTAATACACCTCGAACAGCTGCCGATCCGCGGAATCGAGTTCGGGCAGCAACCCGCACAGCGTGTGGAACACCTCCTCTCCGTCGTAGACGTGGGCGCCGAGACGAAGCTCCTCGGCCACCGCCGCTCCATCGGCCGGGTCGCAGCCGACGCCGGGGTCGGCGAGCTGAATGAGGGCCTCCTCGCTCACCTGCGTGCAGTCCAGGCGCCGCTCCCGTCGAACGTGATCGCGCAGCACGTTCCAGGCGATCCGCAGCACCCAGGCGCGGAGCCGCTCCGGCTCTTCCAGCCCGTCCCGGAAGCTCGCAGCCCGTAGCAACGTCTCCTGCACCAGGTCGTCCAACTCGCCTCGGTCCCGACAGCGCCGCAGCAGGACCCTCTCGACATCGTTGCGCAGCTCGCTCAGTCCACACCAATCGCTCGCTCGGGGCGCACGCTTCACCATGACTCTCCTCCTCCCGGCGGGGGCCCCCATGGCCCCGGGGATCAACGCCGGTGAGGAGAAGGACGGCCCGCGCCCCCCGCGGGTCGTCGCCCTCTGCGGGGACGGGCGCTGCCCACGCTCGATCCCGGATCGAAGAGCGGGGACGAGCCGCCGCCGAGAAGGGCTCCGAAGCCCCAGTCCCCAGTTCCAGGCGCGACGTCGATTCGTCCGGGCGCACCCGGGGCAGTGGCTCGCCGCCCGTGATGAGAGAACCGAGCGAGACGTGACGAGTGCCTTGCGCCTGCGTGGTCGAGCGCTGCCGGGCCCCTGGCGAGCGGCCCATGGCCTGCGCGCCACGGCGCGTCGCCGCCCTGCCGACCCTGGAGCGCCTCGGAATCGAACCGGAGCGGAGATCCCGTGGGGGGACCTCCGCTCCGGAGATGGATCGGCCGCGGCGACCCGTGGTCGTCGCGATTGGTGGCGCGGTCTAGCAGCCCGTGGTGGATCTGCCTTCGGACGGGAATGAGCTCCGCCGCTCGCTGCTAGCGCTTACGGAAGGAGCTGGCCTCGGTAGCCCACTCGGAGCCCTGGAACTCGCGCATCACGCGCAGGTAGAGCTTCTGGGCGCGCTCCTTGTCCTCGGCCTCGGTCGACTCGTCGAACACGCGACCGGCCCAGAACATGGCCTTGGGGACGTAGCGGTTCTGATCCTTGTACACGACCACGACGCGCATGTAGGCCATGACCGCCTCGGTCATCAGTGCGTCACGCTTCTTGGCGTCGTTCTCCTTCACGGCGCGACGGAAGATGCAGTCCCCGAGGCCGGTGTAGGCCGCGGCGAGCGTCCCCGGGTCCGCCTGCGGGTTCTCGACGATGTCGCGGAAGATCGGCTCCGCCTTCGCGAAGCTGTCGTCCTTGTCCGCCTCGACGAAGGACTCGGCGATGGCCACCTCGGCGCGGTTCTTGACGCGCGGGAACTGGCTGCCCGCCTTGGTCGAGATCTGGTCGAGACGATCCCGCAAGGTCTTGCCCTTCACCGAGGCGTCGTACACGAGCGAGGCGAGCTCCTGCTCGAGCAGCCAGCGCTGCGAGAGGCTCTGCCCCTGGATGACCGCCTTGAAGGCCTTCAGGGTCTGGACGGCATCCTTGGCCTTGCCCGTGAAGTTCTGCGCCTCGGCCTTGGCGAGAAACGCCGTCGGAACGTGGCGCGACTCCGGCGCCTTCTCGATGAGCTTGTCCGCGGCAGCGATCAAGCCCTCGGCGTCGCCGATCTGGGTGTAGAGCTCGACGAGGCGATTGAGCGCGTAGGCCGGCTCCCACTTGTAGCGCGGCGCCCGATCCCCCATGCCATCGACGTAGAGCTCGAGGTCGCCGATCGCATCCAACAGCTGCCCATCGGCGGCCGCGGTGTCCGCGCGGTCGACGAGCTGGGACTTGGCGGAGAACTCGATCCGCAGCACGTCGTCCGTCTTGACGGTGCGCTTCTTCGACTCTTCCTTGTACTCGATCTCCTTGGAGGTCTCGGTAGCCACGGAGACGTCCTCGATGCTCTTGCCGTCGAGCAGATAGATCGTGTCCGCGGCGAGCGGACCGGCGACGAGGGCGAGGGCCAGGGTGGTGAAGCCCGTGCGGAGGGGATGAAGTCTCATGGCGTCGTTCTGGGGGGAGGAGGAGCAGGGTCCCCTACCGGCCGCGCGGAGAGGGGTAACGGGGATCCAGCGGCCGGGAATTCGGGCCGAGGAGGATAGGCGGGGCCCCGCGGAGCTGTCAACGCGCCGGCGCCCGGACGGTTCGCGGAGCTCGGCGAAGGCGCCTCCGGAGCGAAGGACGGGGTGCGAAGATCCTGCGCCTCCCCCGGCGAGCGCGCCGAACGGCCACCCGAGAGCCCCCCCGCGGACTCCCGACGATCGAAGCGGGACGATCGGAACTTGGCCCCCCGGGGCGCATCGCCCGCTCGCCCGCTCGCCAGGCGACGGCCGGAGGGAGGCGCTCCGTGCTCTGAGGATCCGGGCGCCGTTCTCAGCCACCCCGCGGCACGAGCATCGCTTCGGCCAGGGGCGCCGCGACCTCGGGACCGCGCAGCACGGCGACCACCTCGAGCGCGAACTCCAGGGCCGTTCCCGGCCCCTGACTGGTCAAGATCGTGCCGCTGCGCACGACCCGCGGGCCTTCGCTCGGACGGAGCTCCTGGAGCTGCTCGCGGGTCGACGGGTGACAAGTGAACTCGATCTCCGGTGCGAGGAGTCCGGCCTCCGCGAGCACCAGCGGCGCAGCGCACACCGCCGCCGTCAGCCGCCCCTCGCCGTGCAGCCGACGCACCAGGGCGAGCACGCGCGGATCCCCCATCAGGTTCGTCGTCCCCGGCATGCCGCCCGGCAGCACGATCGCCGTCACCGCGTCTTCGTCCAGCTCCTCCCACGTTCGATCGGCGGTCAGCGTGATGCCGTGGCCACCCGTCACATGACGATCGGCCAGCGAGACGGTCACGGATTCGATCTCGGCCCTTCGCAGGACGTCGACGATGGCGACGGCCTCGGTCTCCTCGAAGCCCTCGGCGAGGGGGACGGCGATCAGCTCGGACATGGGTGCTCCTCGGGGTTGGGCGACGTCCGCTATCCTAGCGGTCATGTCCGACGAGCCGAGGAAGGTCCTGGTCAGCGCGTGCCTGCTCGGCCGCACCTGCCGCTACGACGGGCGCCACAATCACGATGGGGTGCTCGAGGCGGAGCTCGCCGCGCGCGGGGAGGTCGCCGTGCCGTTCTGCCCGGAGGAGCACGGCGGACTCGGGACGCCGCGCCCGCCCGCCTGGATCGAGGCGGACTCCGCCGAGGCCGTGCTGGAGGGCCACGATCGGGTCGTGACCGAATCGGGCCGTGACGTCACGGCGGAGTTCCTCGCTGGCGCCGAGGGCGCGCTCGCCGAGTGCGAGCGACACGGCCTCGTCCGCGCCTACCTGAAGGAGCGCTCGCCATCCTGCGGCGTTGCCTGCACGCACATCGGAGACGCCGTCACCGAGGGGCCGGGAGTGACGGCAGCTCGACTCGCCCGCGCCGGCGTCAAGGTGATCGGGATCGAGGGACGTCGCGAGACCTGAGCGACGCAACCGCACGAAGGCCCCGGGTCCACGGCGGACGGACCCGGTCGTCCGCCTCCTCGTCGCGCCAGGCCACGGACTGCCTCGCCCCCGTGGCCCCCGTCGCCCCGGGCAGGCCGCGGCCGTCCGCTCAACGCAGCTCCACCCGATAGCGGAACCCGTCCGGAGTCCGGCGCGCCGTCGTCACAATCCACACGCCCGCGAGCGGCGAGGCCTGTGGCTCGGCCGGCACCTCGGCCTCCGTCTCCGTGCCCACCGGCCCGCGCAGGCTCGGACCCTGCTGGACGCGCTGCAGCCAGCCCAGGTCCATCGCCCCGACGAAGCAGGCGCCGAGCTCGCTGTCGAACAGCTGCCCCGCGCGCCCGCCGGCGGCGCTCGCCTCCAGCTCGCCCTGCAGGGCACGCAGCTGGCGTCGCAGGATCACGCCGTCGATGGCGACGAGGAACTCCGCAGCGGTGAACGCAACGCCGCCCGGCTGCCATGCGTCGTCGTCCTCCACGAGCCCACTCAGTTCCTCCTTGCGGAAGCTGTAGACGTCCACGCCGTCGACGTCGTCCAGCTCCAGGAAGGAGTCGAGGGTCGACTCGATCACCCGTTCGAAGGCGGACTGGAACAGCTCGCCGTTGGTCACGCCGAGCAGGAGGCCGAGGCCGAGCCACTCGGCGTCGACCTCGCCAATCGACGCCTCGGAGTCAGCAAAGAACACCGCGAACGTGCCGTTCATGCGGCTGAGCAGCTCGGCGACGGGATCGACACCGGTCATGCCCTTGGCGGCCTCGACGCCCGCGTCGATCGACTGCCAGGCGTCCTCACCGTGCTCGGCCTCGAACGCTTCGCGCAGCGTCGTGTAGAAGCGGTTCACGTCCCACTGCAGCGCCCAGAGGGCGTCGAGCCCCGACGGCAAGCGCGCGGGAAGCGTCGCCGGGAGCGGCGCGAAGGTGTCCGCCAGCTTCGCCGCGAGCGTGTCCGCGGGCAGGTTCAAGAAGCCCTCGCAGTCGATCCGGCGACCCGGGTGGAAGTCGACGCTCGCGTACAGCCACGTGTCCTTCTCGAGACCGAACATCCCCTTCGGCTCGCCCAGGTCGCCGCGGACCGAGTCCTGCAGCATGCGCTCGGTCTCTTTGGAGTAGCTCCGGTAGTCGGCGAACACCTCGACGCCAGTCGTGCGCGCGGCGCGGGCGCGCGCCGCGCGAAAGCCCTCGACCAGGGGCGCGCTGCGCTGCCCCTCGAGGCCCGCGACGGCGTCCTCCAGCGCGGCCGTCAGCGACGCGTAGTCGTTCGCGGAGACGAGCCCGAGGGCGAGCGGGTGATCGACGTAAGCGGCGAAGTGACCCGCGCGGCTCGAGCGGCGGCCCGACCATTGGTTCGGCCAGGCGACGATCTCGACCTGCGCGCCCCCCACGTTCAGGGTCGTGCGCACGCGCTCCGAGTCACCTTCGGGCAGGAAGCCGCGCAGCGCCTCGCGCACCTCAGCGCGCGGCTCGGGCGCCGAGGTGTAGAAGGCCGCGAACGAGTCGCTCGCGAAGGCGACGCTCTCACCGCGCAGACTGCCGGCCACGGCGTAGAGGCGCTCGAAGTCGAGCTCCATTCCCGAGCGCATGTCGCGCTCGAGCTCGTCCATGAACGCGTCGCGCTCGTCCGAGCGCCACAGGCGAACCCAGTCGTTCTGGTCGGCGCGGCGGCGGAAGTCGGCGAAGTCCGCGCAGTAGAGCAGGCCGGTCGCGGACGCTGGAACCGCGGAGAGCACCGTCGCGGGCGCCTGCAGGACGGACGCGACTTCGGTCGGTCCGGCGAGGGGTGCAGCGAGTGCGGAAAGGGCGAGGAGCGCGGAGCGCAGTGCGATGACGAGCATGTTCAGTCCTCCTGAGCCGCCACCTCGGCGACATTGGAGTGGCACTGTAGCGCTCCGCCCAAGCGACCAGCGTCAATGTTGCGACGGCAATCGATAAGCCAGGCGACTCGAACCCGGGTTCGCGCGCCACGCGCCGTTCCCCCCCGAGCCCACCCACTTGCACCAGGCGGCGAGTGCCCTGGATCCGAAGTTCGCGGGCACTAACCCGCGTCCCTCACCCCCTGGCTCCGCCCCGGCTTCGCGCCCTTGTCCTCGGTCGTCTTACGTGACGACGCCTTGGTGCTCCGCTTGGCGGACTTCGCGGCCGCTGTCTTCGGCGTTCGGGTGGTCGTGGTGCGCGTCGCTTGCTTCGTCGCCTTCTTGGCTGCCGTTTTCTTCGTCGACTCGCTCGTGGCCTGCTTGGCCGCCGCCTTCTTGCGCTGGGTCGCGGGCTTCTCGCTCGCGCCCTTCGCCTCTGTCTTCTTGTTCGCCTTCTTGCTCGTCCGCTTCTTCGGGGGGGTCGCGGCCGCCGGCTCGGCGGACCCTGTCTCCGTCCCCTCTTCCAGCTGGCGCACGAGAGTCTTCGTCGCCACCGCGCGGAAGCTCTCGTCGATCCAGGACTCGATCTCGGCGAGCGGAGGATTGTCGTCGGGCCCGAAGGTCGCGGTGACCCAGCCGCTCTTCCCGAGTCCGTAGCCGGTCGGCTCGCAGAACGGCAGGAGCAGCGCGCCGAAGGCCGACTCCGGCAGCTTCATCGAGATGCGGATGCCAGCGGTGTCCGCGACCAGGAAGAGGAAGACCTTCTTCGCCTTGCCCACCTTGAACGCGCTGTGGCCCCAGGGGAACTCCTCGAAGGACCCGGGGTAGCCGAGTGCGATCGTTCGGATGGCCTCGCCGCGGCGGGCGAGGGCGCTGCTGGGTGCGGGTGCGGTGCTGTCGCTCATGGTCCGTTCAGCCTACGCGGCTTCCTCCGCTCGTGTACGGAGCACGCCGACGGCCCCGCGCGCCAGCGACGGCCAGCCCAGAGCCCGGGCATGAAGACTGGAGCGGGCACGAAGAGAGCGGCGCCGCTCGCGCGACGCCGCTCCTTGTTCGAGTCCGCCGAGCCTCGCGGCTCAGCCGAGTCTCTGCTTCATCCTAAACAGGATGGGTGGACCGGCGAGTCCTGAAGGACGCGGGTTACGTTGCGG
>CAYGST010000176.1:0-8724 GCA_964352415.1 uncultured Planctomycetaceae bacterium
CCTTTCGACCTTCTATGCGCCCGATCCTCACCCCCCTCCTCGCCCTCGCGGCCTTCGCCCAGACCGCCGCGGCGGACGTCCTGCAGCTCTCGGCTACTCAGGACAACACCGTCTTCTCGGAGATCGAGAACAGCAACGGCGCCGGCGATCACATCTTCGCGGGGCAGAACAACGGCAACCACTCGCGCCGCTCGCTGCTGGGCTTCGACATCGCGAACCAGATCCCGGCCGGCTCGACGATCAACTCGGTCAGCCTGCGCCTGCGCTGCTCGCAGACGATCTCCGGCAGCTGGCAGGTCGACCTCAACCGTCTACTCGAGAGCTGGGGCGAAGGCACGTCCGACGCGATTGGAATGGAGGGCACGGGAGCCGCGGCGGAGTCGAACGACGCCACCTGGGACACCCGCTTCTTCCCGGGTACGCCGTGGACGACCCCTGGCGGCGAGTTCGTCTCGCCCGCGAGCGCGTCCCGCGACGTCGTCGGCGACAACGCCTTCTACACCTGGACCTCGGCCGGAATGGCAGCGGACGTCCAGCTCTGGCTCGACCAGCCGAGCACCGACTTCGGCTGGGTGCTGAAGTTCGCCAACGAGACCGTCAACCAGAACGCCAAGCGCTTCGACTCGCGCACGAACCCGAACGCGAACTTCCAGCCGCGCCTGACCGTGGACTTCACGCCCCCGTCGACCTGCACGTCGCTGAGCTTCTGCTCCTCGACCGCGAACTCGAGCGGCGGCGCCGCCGTGATCGCGATCACCGGCAGCTGCGCGGTCGCCACGAACAACTTCGGCCTCGTCGCCCAGCCGGTGCCGAACACGATCGGCGTGTTCTTCTACTCGGCCGGCAAGGTCAACGGCGGGCTCGGCACGCCGTTCGGCAACGGCCTGCGCTGCATCGGCTCCGCCGGCAACCCGATCTTCCGCACCGCTCCGGTCTCGATCTCGGGCAACACGCTGGCGCGCCAGATCGACTTCACGACGCTGGCGTCCAACGGCGCGATCACGCCGGGCTCGACCTGGAACCTCCAGGCCTGGTTCCGCGACCCGCCGGCCGGCGGCGCGCAGTTCGACCTGTCCGACGCCGTCGAGGTGACCTTCCAGTAAGCCCGAAGCGCCCAAGCGACTCTCGAAGGGGCCGCTCGTCGCAAGACGGGCGGCCCCTTCGCATTCGGCGCTGGCCGCTCCCGCGCGCCAGCGCGCGCTCAGCCCTCGAAGCGATCGTTGATCGTGATGCCGAGCTCCTTCTCGACCTCCTCGGTCGGGCGCATCTCGATCGCGTCCCAGGCGAGCTTGGTGCAGACGCGCACGCAGATGACGCAGCCGATGCACTCGTCGTAGCGGATCTTCACCGGCGGGATGGGCCGGTCCGGCCAGTCCTCGGCGCGCTCGACCTCGATGCAGTCGACGGGGCAGAACGGGATGCAGACCTCGCATCCGGTGCAGTTCGGCTCGGCGACCACGGCCAGCTGCTTGGGTCGCTTCTTCTTGCGCGTGTGCTTCTCCGGGATCTCGGGGATGTCGGAGAGCAGGTCCTTGATCTTGCGGTCGTTGTAGATGCCCATGGGTCCACTCTAGCGAGCCTTGCCGCCAGCCGCGATCCGCTCGGGTCTAGCGACGCCAGAGTGACTCGATCGCCTCGAAGCCCTGCGGGTCGTGCTCCCTCAGCTCCGGCTTCACGAAGGGGTAGAAGTCGTTCGCGCCGAAGTACGCCTCCGACAGCTCCGCGAAGTACTCCTTGGCGTTGTTCATGCCGTAGGCCTTCTCGCGCGCGCCGCCGTAGCGCAGGACGGCGTCGTAGTCGCCCGAGGTCTTCGCGCGCTCGTACGCGGCGCGCACGGTCGGCTCGCCGTAGCCCAGAACCTGGTGGTGGTAGGCGTGCGCGAGCTCGTGGATCACCATCGACGGCTGGCTGAACGACCACGCGAGGAAGTTCTTCGCGTTGCCGAACTGCACGCAGCGCGCGAGCGCCGGGTCGTGGCCGTTGTCGATCAGCCACTCGCGCGAGGGGTGGTAGACGCCACCGGGGACGCCCTCGTAGTCGAGCTCCATCCAGAGCTCGACCTTGCGCAGCTCGGCGAGCGCCTTGGCCGGGATCCGGCGCGTGACCTCCAGCAGCCGCGCGTCGAGCAGGTCGAGGACCTCCGCGCCGAGGTTCGAACCGTCGGCGGCGAGCTCCGGGTGCACGCGCACCGTCCACCCGCGCATCGCGCGCACGTCGTAGGCGTCCGCGCCCGGCGCGGCTTCGGGCGCGCGCGGCTCCTGGACCGTGACGAACAGGAGACAGAGGATCGAGAGCAGGCGTAGCGGCATGATGCGTGGAGCGGAGGGGAGTCGGGCTGGCGCGGCGTCGCAGCCATGGAATAGCCTAGCTCCCATGAACGCGCTTCGAATCGCCCCGCTGATCGCCACCTCGCTCCTCCTCTCCTGCGCCCTCGCCTCCGAGACGAGCCAGCCCGAGCCCGCGCCGGTCGCGACGCCGACGCAGGCGGCCAGCGCGCCGCAGGACAAGGCGGACGGCCAAAGAGCCGTCGGCAAGTCGATCCGCTTCGGCGACGCCGTCGAGCTCTCCTACGACGCTGAGTTCTTCCCGGGCGCGACCTACGACGAGGCCATCCCGACGCCCGGCAATCTGCTCGGTCAACAGCACGGTTCGCGGCTCGCGCGCCACGACGAGGTGCTCGGAGCCTTCCGCAGCTGGGCCGAGGCTTCGGAGCGCATGACGCTCGAGACCTTCGGTCGCACCCACGAGGGCCGCGAGCTCGTACTCGCCGTCGTGACCTCGCCCGCGAACCACGCGCGCCTCGACGAGATCCGCGAAGAGATCGGCAAGCTCGCCGACCCGCGCGAGCTGAGCGCCGGCGACGCCGACCGCATCGTGGAGAACTCCCCCGCGATCGCGTGGATGGGCTACTCGATCCACGGCGACGAGCTCAGCGGGACCGACGCCTCGATGGCCGTCGGCTATCACCTCGTCGCGTCACAGGACGAGGACGTGACCGCGCTGCTCGACGACGTCGTCGTGCTCATCGACCCCTGCCTCAACCCGGACGGCCGCGAGCGCATCCTCGGCATGGTCGAGCAGTCCGCGGGCTACACGCCCAATCTCGACTACGCGTCGATGCACCGCGGCCACTGGCCCTACGGCCGCGGCAACCACTATCTGTTCGACATGAACCGGGACTGGATGGCCGGGACGCAGCCGGAGACGCGCGGGCGCTGGTGGGTCGGCCTCACCTGGAACCCTCAGCTCTTCGTCGACGCGCACGAGATGGGCAGCCTCGACACGTTCCTCTTCTATCCGCAGGCCGAACCGATCAACCCCGAGCTCCCCGAGAAGCACGTCTACTGGCAGTCCGAGTTCGCGGGCGACGCGGCCAAAGCCTTCGATGCGCAGGGCTGGAGCTACTACTCGCGTGAGTGGGCCGACGGCTGGGGTCCGTTCTACTCCGACGCCTGGGGCTCGCTGATCGGCGCGATCGGCATTCTCTACGAGCAGGCGCGCACCGCGGGCTTCCAGCTGCGACGCGCGTCTGGCGAGCTGCTCACCTACCGCGAGGCCGTGCACCACCAGGCGACCGCGAGCCTCGCGAACCTGCACACGCTGCGCGAGCGGCGCCAGGAGATCCTCACCGACTACCTCGCCAACAAGCGCAAGAACGTCGCGGAGGACACCGAGGGCAACGACCAGTGGCTCGCCGTGCGCTACGACGGCAACCCCGCGCGCTTCTCGGAGCTGATCGGCGTCCTGGCCGGCCATCGCATCGAGTACGACTTCCTCCCGCGCGAGATCGAGATGACGAGCGCGCGTGGCTCGCGCGGCGAGACGCTCGACTCGGTGACCTTGCCGCCGTGGACGCTCCTCGTGCGCGCGCGCCAGCCGCAGCGCCAGCTCCTGCGCGCCTACTTCGAGTTCGATCCGCGCATGGACGCCTCGATGCTGAAGACGGAGCGCGAGGAGCTCGAGCGCCGCAACTCGTCGAAGATGTACGACGTCACCGGCTGGTCGCTCCCGCACGCCTACGACCTCGACGCCTGGTGGGGCACGTTGCCGGGCTTCGAGGGCAGCTTCGTCGACTTCACGTCCGAGCCCGGTACGGGCGGGCCGGACTGGATGGCCTCGAGGCCGGCGCTGGACGAGAACGGCGTCACCGCCGACGCGGTCTACGGCTGGGTCGTGGACGGCGCGAGCGACGCCGCGGTGGTGTTCGCCGCGCGCGCCATGGAGCTCGGGCTGAAGCTGCACGCGTCGGATCGCGACTTCCAGATCGGCGAGCGCAGCTGGCCGCGCGGGTCCTTGCTGCTGCGACGCGGTGAGCAGGAGCTGGACGCCGCGGATGTCGAGGCGCGCCTCACGAGTGCCGCGGAGGACGCGTACGTGGTCGTGCAGCGCATCGGCACCGGTCGCTCCCCCGGCGAGGGCCCGGACCTCGGCGGCGGACACTTCCAGCTGCTCGCGCGTCCGCGCGTCGCCGTGCTGTCGAACTCGCCGGTCAGCACCTCGAGCTACGGCCACCTGTGGCACCACCTCGACGTGCGCCTCGGCGTGCCTTTCTCGATCCTCGATGCGCAGGGCTTCTCCGGCGCGGACCTGCGTCGCTACAACGTGCTCGTGCTGCCGCCCGGCGGCCTGAGCGGGATCCTCTCCGACAACAAGGACGAGCTCGACGCGTGGGTCCGCGGCGGAGGCACGCTGATCGCGACCGCCTCGTCCGCGCACGCGTTGACCTCGGGCCGCGTCGGGCTCTCGTCGGTGACGCTGCGACGCCACGCTCTCGAGGAGCTCGAGGTGTACGAGCGCGCCGTCGAGCGCGAGCGCGGCGCGCGCGCCATCGAGATCGACGAGGCGCTCGTATGGGACGGCGCTTCCACTCCCGCTCCCGAGGACGAAGTCGCCGCCAGCGAGGCGGACGACGCAAAGGACGAGTCCGAGGCGACCAAGCCCGACGACGACACGCCGATCGAGGAGCGCGACGCCTGGATGCGCCGCTTCGCTCCTTCGGGCGTGAACCTCCTCGCCGATGCCGACGACGAGCACTGGCTGACCGCGGGCTGCCGTGAGCAGATGCCGGTCCTGTTCTCCGGCTCGAGCGTGATGCTGACGAAGTCGCCGGTGCAGACCGCGGTGCGCTTCTCGTCGGCAGACGGCCTGCGCCTCGGCGGCCTGCTGTGGCCCGAAGCCCGTGAGCGCATCGCGAACAGCGCCTACCTGACCCGCGAGCGTCGCGGCGACGGCCAGCTGATCCTGTTCGCCGACTTGCCGAACTTCCGCGGCTACAACCTCGGCACCGGTCGGCTGTTCTCGAACGCGGTGATCTACGGCCCCGGGCTCGGCGCGAACCAGCCCGTCGGCTGGTAGAGTCCGGCGCGTGAGCGAGGAACAAACAAAAGTCGAAAGCGGACCGACGCTATCCCGGCTGGCGAGCCCGCTGATCCTCGCCTACGCGTTCATCCTGGTGGTCCTGGGGACGCGCGCTCTGCAGGCGCCGCAGGTCGACTGGGATGCGCTCGGCTACGCGGGCGTCGTCGAGACCTGGAGCGGCGGAACCGACGAGGAGGTACACGCCGCGGCGTATTCCACGGTCGAGGAAGCCGCGGGCCCTGAACGCGCGGCGGAGCTGCGCGGCGAAGGCCTCGATCCCGAAGACCGGGGCGTGGCCTACCGCCAGAGGATGGCCGCCGAGCCCGAGGCGTTCGTCGCGCAGCTCCCGTTCTATCGCGGGCGGCTCGTGTTCCTTGCGCTGCTCTACGCTGCCGGCCTGCTCGGCGCCTCGGCGACGACGACTGCTCTGGCGATCTCACTGCTCTCGGGGATCGCCTTCGGCGCCGTGCTGATCCTCTGGACCACACGCTACCTCTCGATGCTCTACGCCTGCCTCGCCGCGATGATCGCGATGAAGCTGACGGGCGCGACCGAGGTCATGGCGATGGCGACTCCCGACATGCTCGCGGCAGCGCTCCTGCTCGGAGGCGCGTACGCGCTCGTCGAAGCGCGCCGCGCCGGCCTCGGCCTCACGCTGCTCGCCCTCGCCGTGGGGACGCGCGCCGACCACGTGCTGCTGGCGGGCGCGCTGCTCGCCTGGCTGCGCTTCCTGCCCGAGCCGCCGCGGCGATTGACGAACGGATTGTTCGCGCGCGGCCTCGGCCTGCTCGCGGTCGCCGTGTGGGCCGGTACGTCGCTGGCAGGTACCTACGGCTGGTGGACCGTCTTCCACCACACCTTCGTCGAGTACATGGCCTTCCCCGGCGCGGAGACGCCCGCGCACGACTACGGCGCCGCCGCCTCGCGCGTGCTGCGCTCGCTGCCGATGTTCAAGGCCTGGCAGCCGCTGACGTTCACGCTGCTGGCCGGGGCTGCGCTCGTGGCCGGCTGGCGCGCGCGCGGCTGGCGCGACGTCGGCGCGGGCCTCGCCGCCGCCGCGACGGTCGCCGCGCTGGCGCACTTCGCGCTCTTCCCGGCCCTTTGGCCGCGGATGATGCTCGCCTACTGGGCCCTCGCCCTCGTCGGTCTGTGCGCGGCCTGGAACGAGCTCGAGCGCCCGTGGCCGAAGTCGCCGGAGCCGGAGCCGGGCACCGCCGCCTGAGCGGTCGGCGCACCGCTCGGACCGACCGACCTGCGCAGCGCTCGGCGACGCATCGACGAGGCTCGCCCACCGAACGCGAACGGCGCCCCGGCCCCACGTCAGGGGCCGGGGCGCCGTTCGCGCCACGCGGGGTCGCGGGAACTCGGCTCAGCCGAGGTCCGACCAGGCCTCACCGTAGTCGTGGGTGATCTCTTCACCGGGGCGGATCGTCGTCAGCGCGGTCAGATCCTCGCCCTCGAAGTTGGCGTTGGGCGACCGCGAGTGGTTCACGAAGCGGGTCTCGGTCTGGCCGTTGATGCCGTACTCGCGGTCCTCGTCTTCGTCATAGATCCACAGGACGTGGTCGCCATCTTCCTCAACCGCCACTTCGGGACCCTCGTAGCGCCCGATCACCTCGCCCTTCTTGATGCGTCGGGCGGCGAACAGGCCGAGGCCGTGGATCTGGCTCGTGGCGACGACGACGTTGTCGTTGTCGAACTTCGGAATGGTCTTGGTCGCTCGGGTCGGCATGTCTCGGATCGTTGGGCTGTGCGCGGTCGTCGGTGCGGAAGTCTCGCACGTCGTAGCCCAGGTTGAAAGCGAAGCGCAGTCACAATCTCGACGCTAACCTGACCTTCATGAAGCTCTACCACACGATGCTGCGCGTGAAGGACCTGGACGCCACCCTGGACTTCTACACGAACTTCCTCGGCCTCAAGGAGACGCGCCGCCACGAGATCGGCGACGAGGCGACGCTCGTGTTCCTCTCCGACGAGGAGGAGAACTACTTCATCGAGCTGACGCACAACAAGGACGGCCGCGACTACGAGATCGGCGACCAGTTCGGCCACCTCGCGCTGCTCGTCGACGACCTCGCCCCCATCAAGGCCGAGGTCGAGAAGCGCGGCTGGTGGTCCCGCGAGAGCCGCCCGGAGCTCACCTCGAAGTACATCTTCGTGAAGGACCCGAACGGCTACGACATCGAGATCCTCGAGGCGCGCTGAGGGCCGCTGCCTCAGTCGCCCTCGGGCAGGACCTCGAGGGTCGGCTCGGGCTCGGCACTCTCCGGCTCAGGTGGGGCGGAGGGCAGCTCCGGCCCGATCGAACCGCTCGTCGCGTCGGTCGGAATCTCGCCCGAGAGCGGTTCGAGCCGGAACGTCAAGACCTCGGGCTCCGGCTCCGGCGTCGATTCGCATGCGCCGAGCGTGAGAGCGAGCGTGACGACCGCGATTCGCGCGATACACCTCATGACACCAGTCTACTCGTAACGGGGATCCCGAGGCCGGCGCGCGGGCCCTCTGGTCAATCGTCCTTGGCCTTCCCCTTGTTCACCGCCCACTTCCACAGACCCCGCGGCGCGAACTTCGCGCCCCACTTGAGCGGGAACGCCAGCTGCCACGGGAAGTGCACGACCGGGCGGCCCGCCTCGACCGCGTCGACGAAGCGCTGCACCGCGTCGTCCGTCTCCATCAGGAACGGCATGCGGAAGTCGTTGAGGTCGGTCATCTCGGACTTGATGAAGCCCGGCGAGACGTCGACGACGGTCAGGCCCGTGCCCTCGAGGTCGAGCTGCAGCGACTCGAGGAAGGTCGACAGGCCCGCCTTGGTCGCGGAGTAGGCGCCCGAGCTCGGCAGGCCGCGGAAGCCGGCGAGGCTCGCGACGCCGACCAGCGTGCCGCGGCCGCGCGGCAGCATCACGTCCTTGCCGGCGACGAGTGTCGCGAGCGCGCCGGTGAAGTTCACCTGGGCGAGGTTGAGGACGTTGGCGAGCGCGAGCGGGTCCTTGTCGAGCACGTTCGCCACGCCTGCGTTCGCGATGACGAGGTCGAAGCCGCCGACGCGCTCGTCCTCCTCGTGGATCGCGCGCGCGACGGCTTCGGGGTCGCTGACGTCGAGCACGCGCCAGTCCGCGCGGCCGCCGGCGGCCTCGATCTCGGACACGAGGCTCTCCAGGCGCTCGCGGCGGCGGGCGGTCGCGACGACGCGCGTCCCGCGGCGGGCCAGCTCCCTGGCGACCCCCCGGCCAATCCCGCTGGAGGCGCCGGTCAGGAAGGCGTTCTGGAAGTGAGGCATGGGTTCGATGAGCGTCGTGGGCGGCGGCCGGCGAATCCGGCACCGGGGCGTGGGCGAAGAGACGGGAGGACGCCCGGCGGTACACCGTATGC
>CAYGST010000177.1:0-8657 GCA_964352415.1 uncultured Planctomycetaceae bacterium
CCCCGGACTCCGCTGGAGCGAGACCCCGATGGAGCCTGTGCCGCCGGACGGAGCGCGCAGGAAAGGGTCCGGATCTCACGCACTCCCGTGGTCGCCGTGTGCGACGATTCCCGCCATGCGCAGACTGTTCTTCGTGGGCGCCGCCCTCTTCATGGCCCTCGCGGTCGTCTTCGCGGTGCTCTGGCCGCAGGGCCTGTGGGCCTACGTCGTCATCGGCCCGCTGATCGCCCTCGGCTTCCGCGACGCCTTGCAGAAGCGGAGAGCCGTTCTGCGGAATTTCCCGCTGCTCGGGAACTTCCGCTACCTGTTCGAGATGATCCGCCCGGAGATCAACCAGTACTTCGTCGAGTCGGACACGGACGGGAAACCGTTCGGCCGTGACCTCCGCTCACTGGTGTATCAGCGGGCCAAGGGACAGCTCGACACGCTGCCGTTCGGAACGCAGAAGGACGTCTACGCCGCGGGTCATGAGTGGATCAACCACTCCCTGCGGGCGCACCACTCGAATCACGTCGAACCCCGCGTGGTGATCGGTGAGGGGACCTGTGAGAAGCCCTACTCCTCGTCGCTCCTGAACATCTCCGCCATGAGCTTCGGCTCCCTCTCGAGCCACGCGATCGAAGCGCTCAGCGCTGGCGCCAAGGCAGGCGGCTTCGCGCACAACACCGGCGAGGGCGGCATCAGCAAGTACCACCGCGCCGGCGGGGCGGACCTGATCTGGCAGATCGGGACGGGCTACTTCGGCTGTCGCCAGTCGGATGGCACCTTCGACGCCGAGCTCTTCGCCGAGAAGTCACAGGACGAGCAGGTCAAGATGGTCGAGCTCAAGCTGTCCCAGGGCGCGAAGCCCGGGCATGGCGGGATCTTGCCCGCGAGTAAGCTGACGCCCGAGATCGCCGAGATCCGTCACGTGCCGCTCGGGGAAGACGTCCTCTCGCCGCCGGCGCACAGCTCGTTCACGACGCCGCGCGAGATGCTCTCCTTCCTGGAGGAGCTGCGCCGGCTCTCTGGCGGCAAGCCCGTTGGCTTCAAGCTCTGCGTCGGATCGCGTTCGGAGTTCATGGGACTCTGCAAGGCGATGGTCGAGACCGGCAAGTACCCGGACTTCATCACCGTCGACGGCGCCGAAGGCGGGACGGGGGCGGCGCCGCTCGAGTTCTCGAATTCGATCGGCATGCCGCTGCTGGAGGGCCTCTCCTACGTGCACAACTGTCTGATGGGCTTCCGGCTGCGCGACAAGATCAAGATCCTCGCGGCGGGCAAGATCATCACGGGCTTCCACATGGCGCGCGCCTTCGCCCTGGGAGCCGACGTCTGCTACTCCGCGCGCGGGATGATGATGGCGATCGGTTGCATTCAGGCGCGTATCTGCAACGCCAACAAGTGTCCGGTCGGCGTCGCGACCCAGCGCCGCGAGCTCGTCGTCGGGCTCGACGTCGAGGACAAGCGCGTGCGCGTCGATCGTTTCCATCGTGAGACCGTCGAGAGCTTCCTCGAGATCCTCGGCGCCGCCGGCCTGGAACACCCGGATCAGCTCGAGCCGGACCACATCATGCGCCGTGTCAGCAGCACGGAGGTGAAGAGCTACGCCGACATCTTCGAGTACATCGAGCCGGGCTCACTGCTCTACGATCCGGTGCCCGAACTCTACGAGGCGGCCTGGCGAACGAGCACGAGCGAGGCGTTCGCGTAGGTCGCCGGCGCTCTTGGGCCTGTCGCGGCTGGCGTGCAGCGCGTCGAATCCCGTGCTCAGTCTGTCGAGGACGGAGAGCCGGTGCCCAGACCCAAAGGGGCCAGCCGAACCTCACCGTCCTCGCCATCGAGCACGGTGAGGAAGGTCGCCGGGCCTGGGTCGGGGACGGCGACTGGGTGCCAGTCTCCACCAGGAGCGCGCAGTTCGAGCTCGTCAGGTGCCTCGACGCCGAAGATCCGGACGGCGCTCGTTCCTGCGCCGAAGTAGCTGATCCCGGGGCCGGCCTCGCGCACGATCGCGCTCCCGTCCGCCTGCGTGACGCGCACGCGCGTGCCCGGCGGGAGCCCGAGGAGCACGCGGGGCGCCGCGGCGGGCGCGCCGGCGTTGCGATACAGTCTCGCAGCGCCGTTGCACTCGGTCTGGACGAGGTCGAGGTCGCCGTCGCCGTCGAGGTCGCCCGAATACAGGCCGCGCCCTACGAGCGGGACGCTGCCGAAGTCGCCTGCGTCTTCCGTCGCATCGCGGAAGTGGCCGCGACCTTCGTTCTCGAACAGGAGCGCGTGCTGCGCCCAGCGCTTGCCGTCGTTGTAGAGCTGGATGTTGTCGATGATGTGACCGTTCGCGACCGCCAGGTCCAGGTCCCCGTCCTCGTCGAGGTCCGCGGCGACCGTCCCGAAGCCGACGGGCAGGCGCGACGCCGCCTCGAGACCGGCGCGCGCCGTGGCGTCCGTGAAGAGCCCGTCGCCGTCGTTCCTGTAGAAGGTGTTCGACTCGTCGTCGAAGTTCGTCACGTACAGGTCGCTGCGCCCGTCGCCGTTGAGGTCGCCCGTTGCGATGCCCATGCCCGCCTCGGTCAAGCCCTGGCCGTTGACGCCCGCGCCCGAGAGCAGCGTCCCGTCGGCGAAGGTCCCGTCGCCGGCGTTGATCCACAGCCGGTTCTCGACGCTGTCGTTGGCGACGTAGAGATCCAGGTCTCCGTCGTCGTCGGCGTCGAACGCGGCGACGCCCAGGCCCTTGCCGAAGCTGTCGGAGAGCCCCGCGGCCTCGGTGCGCTCCTCGAAGGTGCCGTCACCGCGGTTTCGGTAGAAGCGGTCCTGCAGCCCCGCGAAGAGGTCGGGATGGCAGTAGCTGCGCCAGCCAGGATCGCGCTTCCCGCAGTGCTGCGGGTCCGCGAGGTCGTAGTCGAGGTACGCGGTCACGTAGAGATCGAGGTCCCCGTCACCGTCTGCGTCGAAGAGGGTGGCGCCCGCGGTCCAGCGCGGGTCGCCGAGTCCGGCTGCCGCGGTGGCGTCGCGGAACGAGCCTGCTCCGTCTCCCAGCAGCAGCACGTCCGGACCGAGGTTCGTCACGAACAGGTCGACGTGCCCGTCGCCATTGACGTCGCCGGCGGCGACGCCCATGCCGTAGCCCGCGTGCGCGGCCGCGCCGCTGCGCGCGCTGGCGTTCGTGAACGCGCCGGCGCCGTCGTTGATCCAGAGCTCGTTCGCCTTCGCGCGAGAACGATCGGCGTCGAGCGGGAGCGACCCGCTCTGCACGAAGTAGAGGTCGAGGTCGCCGTCGCCGTCCACATCGACCAGCGCCGCGCCCGCGCCCATGGTCTCGGGCAGGTGCTTCTCCGGCGTGAGCCCGGCGTCGTGCACGAACGCGAGCCCGCTGACCGCGGTCGCATCGATGAACGCGAGCGGTCCGTCCTTCGCACCGCTGGCGCTGAAGGACGAGTCGGAGGAGCCACCATCGGCGGGCGCGGTCGCGTTGCCGCAGGCCGCGAGGAGCGCGGCCAAGCCGACTGCAGCGCGAGCGCTCACTGCGCCTCCTTCAGCGCGCGAACCCGCTGCAGGCGCTGCTCGATCGCGCGATCGCCCGGGCGTTCGAGCAAGGCCTGCTTCAGCTCGCCCAGCGCCTCGTCGTGGCGGCCGAGCTCGGTGAGGTAGTCGGCGCGGCGGACGCGCAGCCGCACGTCGCCCGTCCGCCGCTGTTGCAGGGCCAGGAGATTCAGGGCGGTCTCGGGATCGCCGAGCGCCTCCCAGTGCAGCCGCGCCGCACGCAGCGCGATGGGGGCGACCTCCTGCGGGGTGGCGCTCGTCAGCGCTGCGGCGTACGCAGCGGAAGCGCGGTCCTTGGCGGCGGGGCTGAACGGTACGAGCGCCCGCCAGGCGTCGCCGAGCCCGGCCTGGTTCGCGGCGCCGTTCGGCGCGAGCGCCACGCCGCGCCTTGCGAAGTCGAGCGCGTCCAGCAGCGGAATCAGCGCGCGGTGCTGGTTGAGGAGAGCGAGGCCCTCCTCGCGCGCGTCCGTCCGGACGAGCGCGCGCCCGAGCGCGAACAGCGCTTCTGGTTCGAGGGGGCGCGCTATGAGCACGCGCCGCAGCAGCGGGATGGCCTGATCGTCGTCGCCGCGGCGCACGTGCGCGCGCGCAATGAGCAGTTGAACGTCGAGGTCCTCCTCCCCGTGCTCCTGCACGAGCTGCGCGACCAACGCGTCGAGCTCCTCGAAGCGCGCGAGGGCCCGCAAGGACTCCGCGCGCATGAGCTGCTCGTCGCGCCCGTCGCCGAGGTACTCGAGGGCTTCCCTGTAGCGAGTCAGGAAGTACAGCGCGCGCCCGCGGAGTCCCGCGGATTCGGGCGGCAGTCCTTCGCTGTGGAGGAGGGCAGCCTCGAAGCGCTGCACGCTCAGCTCGGCCTCGACGAGCCCCGTGCGCAAGCGCGCATCGCCGGGGCTCTCGGCGAGCCGTTCCTCGAGGATCGCGAGGGCTTTCGCACGCTGACCGGCCTCCCAGAGCTCCCAGGCCGCCTCGGTCGACTGCGCGGCGAACGCAGGCCAGGCGCAGAGGACGAGGAGGAGCAGCGATCGAATCGGCATCGGATGGGGTTCAGGGGAATCAGCGAGTCCGACGACAGTCTAGCGGGCGTAACGCTTGCGCTCGGAGGCCTTTCTCGTAGCCCGATCTGCGCTAGGCTGCACTCGCTGAGCGCCGCCCGCTTCGACGGGCATCGCGACCAGGTCTTCGCCTGCGCGCGACCGCTTTCACCCTGAGATCAAGAACCATGAAACTCCTCGGACTCGCACTGGCTGCCGCCACGCTCGCCGTGGCCCCGGCCGGACCGACCATCAAGGTCGGTGACCTCGCCCCGGAGATCGGCGGCGAGTGGTACCTGACCAAGGCTTCGAGCCTCGCGGACGTCCGCGGGCGCGTCGTCCTGGTCGACTTCTGGCGCACTTGGTGAGGCCCCTGCAACAGGGCGATCCCCGAACTGAACGAGCTGCAGCACGAGCTCGGTCCGAAGGGGTTCACCGTCGTTGGCGTGTCCAACGAAGGCAGTGGAATGATCGAGCGTCACATCGAGAAGATGAACATCCAGTACCCGATCGCGTCCGTGAAGGGCGACTTCGCGGACCAGATCTACGGCGTCAAGGGCTTCCCGTCCGGCGCGCTCGTCAACGCGGCGGGCGAGGTCATCTGGATGGGGCACCCCGCCAGCGTTCCGCGTGACCTGATCGAGAAGGAGCTCGAACACACCGCCTTCCTCCCGGGCCTCGAGGGGAAGGAGTACAAGAAGTTCGACAAGCTCATCACCGACAAGCAGTACGGCAAGGCGCACGCGGCGATCGTGAAGCAGCTCGAGAAGGGCGCGGACGCGTCGCTCGAAGCCGCCAAGTCGAACCTGGAGTCGCTGCTCGAGCGCAAGACGTCGATGGCGACGGCGGCCGTGGAGTCGGGTGACTTCGCGACCGGCCACGCGCTCTACGTCGAGATCTCCACGCTCTACAAGGGACACGACGCCGAGAAGGCGGCGAAGGAGTCCGCCAAGGCGATCGAGAAGAACCCGGCCGCCAAGGACGAGCTCGACGCCGCCGACAAGATGTCGAAGGGCGACGACGCTGCGCGCCTCGGCGAGTTCGAGAAGGCCGCAAAGGTCTACGACAGCGTCGTGAAGAGCTACCCGGAGACGACCTCCGCGAAGCGGGCTCAGGCCTTCCTCGCGCGTCACCCGCAATAGTCGCGGCCTCGCCGCCGACCGAGCCTCGACGGCTCCCCGCCAGCGACTGGCGGAGAGCCGTCGTTCGTTTAGGCTGAAGCAGTGCACGACGACCTCCCGATCCTGACCCGCGCGCAGGTGCGCGAGCTCGACCGCGTGACGATCGAGACCTACGGCATCCCGGGCGTTGTCCTGATGGAGAACGCCGGGCGCGGTGCCGCCGAGCGACTGCTCGCGCGCCTGGAGGGCAGCGAGCGCGTGCTCATCGTCTGCGGCGCCGGCAACAACGGGGGAGACGGGTACGTCGTCGCGCGGCACCTCGCGGAGGCGGGGCTCGCGGTCCTCATTGCGGAGACCGCGACGCCGGACGCGCTCAGTCCGGACGCCGCCGTCTACCGCGGCGCGTGTCGGTCCCTTGGACTGACGCTGGTTCACGCGCCGGACGGCGCAGCGCTGCGGGCGCAGCTGGAGAGCGCAGCTGCCCACGAGATCGTGGTGGACGCGCTCCTGGGCACCGGCTACTCCGGCGCGACCCTGCGCGAGCCCGCGGCGTCGATCCTGACCGAGCTCGGCGAGGCCGTGCAGCGCTGGAGCAGCACCGTCGTCGCGCTCGACGCCCCGTCCGGCTTCGACGTGGACACGGGTGACGCCGCGCCGGAGTCTTTGCCCGCGCGCCTCACCCTGACCTTCGCGGCGCTGAAGCCGGCGCTGGCGGAGCCGGAGAACGAACCGCGCGTGGGCCGCGTGCTCGTCGTGCCGATCGGCGCGCCGCGCGCGGCGTACGAGCGGATTTGAAGCGGGGCCGGTTGCCTGCCCTGGTTGCGCGTGGATCGGGAGCCGCCCAGCCAGGGCTCCCGAACCCGCCAACGATCGCACCCGAACCGCGCGCCACCCGCCTCTCTGCGCCCTCCTGATCGAAACGTTCGTGTAAGGCGCGACGGCCCAGGCCCCGTTCGGCCGACAGGAAGCCCTTGGGGCGCCACGAGCTTGGCGGACCTCCTCGAAGCAGGCTAGGCTGGGGCCTTCCCTGACCGCCACGTGCGCCTCCTCAGCGATGGCCGCCCGTGCCTTTCGGTCCGCTCGTTCGACAACACGAACCATCATGATTCAAACGATCCGCAAGTCGGCCGGCGCTCTCGCAGCGACAGGCTTGCTCCTCGGCCTCTCCGTCGCCTCGTCGCCCGAGGGCGTCAGCATCGGTGAAGAGGTCAGCTACTCCTTCCGCACGGCGCCGCTCGGCGGCATGGGCGTCACCTCGCTTGCCGACCTCGCGGGCAAGCCCGTCCTCGTCGAGTTCTGGGGCACCCGCTGACCGAGCTGCATCTCGGGGTCCGTGCCGGCCTCGATCAAGTTTCAGCAAGAGTACGGTGACGACGTCGCCGTCGTCTTCGTCGAGTCCCAGGGGACCAGCGCGCCCGACACCGACCGCTTCGTGATGAAGATGCGCTGGCTCGGGACCCAGGCCATGTGGACCAACGAGAGGCCCTTCGACTCCGGCGCCGGCGGTCTGCCGAACTACGTGCTGCTCGGCGCGGACGGCAAGGTCCTGCAGAAGGGCCGCTCGCTCTCCTCCAAGGACCACGACCTGATCGAGGCGGAGATCAAGCGCGCGAAGGGCGCACCGGAAGGAACCGACAGTTCCTTCAAGGGCGCCTGGAAGGACTTCAACAAGGGCAAGTACGGCAAGGCAATCGCCAGCGTGCAGAAGCTCGCGGTGAAGAAGCCGGAGCTGGCCGAGGCCGCCGGTGAGGTCGTCGCGACCTTCGAGGCCCGCGTCCAGGCGCACCTCGACCGCGTCGACTGGCTGATGAAGAACGGCTTCCCGGGCGACGCCAAGGACCGCCTCGACGAGCTCGTCTCCGGGCTCTCGGGCGCGGACACGCTGCTCGGCAAGGCCCGTGAGCTCGACGGCGTGCTCGCCTCCGACGAGATGCAGCGCGAGCTCGAGGCCGACAAGAAGCTCGGCCGCGCGCTCGAGAGCCTCTTCGAGGACGGCCGCGACGAGAAGCTCTTCGACCGCGTCGCGAAGCTCTCCGAGGAGTTCGCCGGAACGAAGGTCGCCGAGCGCGCCCAGCGCTTCGCGTCGATGCGCCCGTAGGAGCGACGACGTTCCCACTGCCGACGGCCGGCCCCGCGCGAGCGGGGCCGGCCGTCGCGCGTTGGGGGACGACCGATCGAGGCGGGCGACCGCTAGGGGCAGTCCGCGCGGGCCTGGCGCAGCGCGTCCACGGCCTGGCGCTGATGCGCTTCGCTCGGCGCAGACGGGCTGCGGACTGCGCGCGCCAGCGGATCGCGCGCGGCGCACGGATCGCCCGACAAGAGCAGCAATCCGCCGAGGCGCAGGTTGCAGAAGTAGTCCTCGGCGCCACGCTCGAGGCCGCGCCGCAGGACGGCCATCGCCGGCTCGTACTCCTGACGCGCGATGTGGACCCGCGCCAGGGCATCGTAGCCTGTCGGGAACAGCGGGTTCGCGGCCAGGCCGCGTCGCGCGACGCTCTCGGCCTCGTCGAGCTCGCGGCGCGCGATCAGCAGGTCGACGAGCGACGAGACGACCGGCAGCTCGCTCGGCTTGAGCTCGAGCGCGGCGCGGTACGCCTCGGTGGCCTTGCGCAGGTCGCCTGCGGCCTGGTGGGCGGCGCCGAGGTCCCGCAGCGCATAGAGGTTCCGCGGGTTCTCGACGAGCGCCTGTTCGAATTGCGAGACCGCCTCGCGCGGTCGCCCGGCGCCGAGCTCGTGGATGCCGAGCGCCCAGTAACCCATCGAGTGCGTCGCGTCGAGGCGTTCGGGGTACAGGCGGGTCGGGACGACCAGCAGCGCAGCGGGCACGAGCAGCGCGAGGGCCGCGCCAAAGCGTCGCGCGCGTGCGCGCGCGAAGACCTCGACCAGCGTCGCGCCAGCGAACACGGCCAGCAGCGGCAGCACAGGCGCGCGGTAGCGCGAGCAGACGAAGAACAGCCCGCCGCTTCCGCTGTAGACGCGCGTGAACACG